>JAIRLF010000384.1 GCA_031259655.1 Prevotellaceae bacterium | reverse complement strand
ATACTGCACAGTTCTTTATGGATAGTTACAAATGCCACCGACAAATCAATCGGCTGGGTCGAAAAAGCGTTCGAAAAAGACCCGGCAAGTTACTATCGCCGTTCTTTCAGCAACGAATCGATGCTTGGCGCAATATTTTCGTCAAACGACTTGAAAGAAAAAAGTTTGTATTGGGAAAAAATGGCTTATCTGCGTCACCAAAATGACCCCCGTACAGGATATAACTATGCAAATGTTTTGATTCGAGAAGGTAAAATCAATGAAGCCGTCGAAATATACGAATCGTCTGTGTCGAAATTCCCTGCGTATGCTTTGCCTTACGCTCAACTTGTCAGTATCTATTCGCAAAATAAAAACTACGAAGCGCTCTATCGTCTGCTCCTGAAAATGGAAACAATATACAGGAAAACTCCCGATGTCTTTACTTCCCGATTATCGCAACAACAAATCGATTCGTACTTCGATATGCTAAATCAATTGAAATCTGCATTTTGATTCACCATGATAGAACAGAATCAATCATAAAAATCATTTAAATCACAAAAATCAAAGTTTTGTATTAATTTTGCGGCAATAAAAATGTAAAAATATTTGTAGTCGAGCTATATGGAAATTGTGTTTTTGTTTTGTGTATTACCCTTGTTATCAGCAGGCGTATTTTTTGTTCCAAAGGCGAATAAAGGGTTGTATTCGTTGGTATTATTGGCGTTCGGGATAGCCGGTTCGTTCGGATTGCTGCACGAGAGCATCTATTATACCGGCGTTTGCAGAGTTCAATATTCGGTGGGTTTTCTGAATCCGGTATTTAATGTCGATAAACTGTCGATGTGGTTCATCATCCTCTTAAATATCGTTTCGTTAACAGCGTTTTGGTATTCGAAAGGCTATTTGAAGTCGTACGAAGAAAAGAAAACCGACACGGAACTGTCTTTGCATTATGCCGCATATTTGTGGTTGTATTGCTCAATGTTAGGCGTTGTTTTGTTTAGCGATACAATGACGTTCCTGCTGTTTTGGGAAATGATGACGGGCGCGACATTCATTCTCGTCATTTTTGAAGGCGGGAAACGCGAAAAGCTCAAAGTAGCAATCAACTATCTTGTTCAGATGCACGTTTGTCTGTTTGTTCTTTTGACGGCGTTTTCGATTGCCGGCAACGGCAGCGAATTAAGCGGTTTCGAAGCCGTAGCCGAATATTTTTCGAAAAACAGGAACTATCCGCTGTTCATTCTCTTTTTCATCGGGTTCGGAATCAAAGCGGGATTTTTCCCGCTTCACACCTGGCTGCCGGAAGTTCATCCTTCGGCATCGGGCAATGTGAGCGGATTCATGTCGGGAGCGGTCCCCAAAATGGGGATATACGGACTGTTGCGAACAGTAAGTTGGCTGCAACACGACTTGTTTATCATCGCGCTGATGGTCTTGTCCGTATCGGGGATAACGGGTGTATACGGGATATTCAAAGCATGCCGTCAGAGCGACATCAAAAAACTGCTCGCATATTCGAGCATCGAAAACATCGGGATAATAGGTCTTGGCATAGGAATCGGAATAACAGGCGATTATTGGAACGAACCGCTTCTGAGTTTTGCAGGATACGCCGGCGCATTGCTGCACACGTTCAACCATTCGATGTTCAAATCGATGCTGTTTTTCAGCGCCGGAACACTGTGTAAAGCTACACATACTCAAAAAATGGACAAAATGGGCGGAGCGATGCGCACAATGCCCTACACGGCAGCGTTTTTCCTTATCGGAGCGATTGCAATCTGCGCGCTGCCTCCGCTGAACGGATTTATCTCGGAGTTTATCATGTACAACGGATTATTCTCACTCTTAGGCTATATCGGACCGACAAAAGCGTTTTTACTGCTGTTCATCGTGTTGTTGTTAGTATTGACGGGCGGAATGTCGATAATCGCGTTCACCAAAGCCTTCGGGATTTCGTTTCTCGGCAACAGTCGCGATGCGGCGCACACAAGCGCCGGCGAACATAAATCCATGATTTTACCATTATTATTGCCCTTTGTGATGATATTGGGCGTGTCGTTTATACCTTTTTTGTTCTTGAATCTGATTTCCGATATCATAGGCGAAGTATTTATGGTGGAAAACATTGTTTATTATCTTGTAAGATATTCGTTGCAAAACATTTGTATCGTATCATCGTCGTTTGTTATTCTGATTATTTCCGTATGGCTTCTGCGAGAAAGCATTTTGTCGAAACGCACTGTTACACATTCGCCTACATGGGGTTGCGGCTACACTTCACCAACGTCGAAACAGCAATACACCGCCTCGTCGTTTGCGAATAATCTGGAAAAACTCCTGATTCCCTCGCAAAACACCGAAAAACGCATGGAACCTATAGCCGAAAACGAGCTCTTTCCCGCCGGTCGCAAGTATGGAAATGAACAATCGATGCTTAAAAAACGTTTGATTGACCGGTTTTTTAAGGAAACGAATGATAAATTTTCGAAACTTGCTATTTTTCAAACAGGAAAAATTCAACATTATGTTTTATTCGCCCTGTTATTTATGTCCGTTATTCTTGTTTTGAGTTATCTGAATATGTTATGATGCAATATATCAACGAAAATATGTGGCAAATGTTTTTCATCGTGCATTATGTGACGGTGATAACAATTTCGGTCGTCATAGTGCGCAACCACACCAAGCGCGACCCGATACGTACAATGATGTGGATTATAGTCTTATACTTCCTGCCGGTGCTTGGTCTTCTCTCGTATATATTTTTCGGTCAAAACTATCGCAAGACAAAAATATTCAGCCGTAAAGCGCTGAAAGACCTGAAATATCTCGACCGTCTGACACGACAGCAGATTTTGATGCTGCGAAAAAGCGAAATTTTTGAGGATTACCCCGAAAAAACCGGTTTCAAAAACATCATGACGCTCCTGTTAAACAACAGTAAAGCGCTGATTACCGAAATCAACTCGATAGAAATGTATCATACCGGAACAAAAACTTTCGAGGCAATCAAAGAAGCGCTTCTCGCGGCTAAAGACCATATCCACATGGAGTTCTACATTATCGAAGACGATAAAATCGGAAACGAAATAAAAGAAATCCTGATACGTAAAGCCAGAGAAGGCGTCAGTGTGCGAGTGATTTACGACGATGTTGGCAGTTGGGGACTGTCACGACGATTTATCAGGGAGATTCGCAAGGCTAACGGGAAAATCAAACCGTTCATGAAAGTCCGGTTACCCTTCCTTTCGAGCAAGCTGAACTATCGCAATCATCGCAAAATCCTTGTCGTCGACGGCAAAGTCGCTTTCATGGGCGGGATAAATATCGCCGACAGATATATCACCGGCGGAAACTTCGGATACTGGGCAGACACTCACATGAAAATCGAAGGCGAAGCGGTGCAGTCGCTTCAGGCTATTTTTATGGTCGACTGGTATTTCGTCTCGAAAGAAATTCTGTTGAGAAAACACAAACTGTATTTTCCCGACTATTCAGTCAATAAACGAACGTTGATACAGATAGTTACCTCGGGACCCGACAGCGACTGGGCAAGTATCATGCAGGCTTATTTTTCGATTATCAACAGCGCGAAACATCATATTTACATCACAACTCCGTATTTTACGCCCAACGAAGGCGTGCTGACCGCAATCAAAACAGCTTCGTTGAGCGGCGTAGACGTGCGCCTGATGTTGCCCGCGAACAACGATTCGCACCTCGTATACTGGAGCACACTGTCGTATCTCGGCGAACTGATGGAAGCCGGAGTGAAAGTGTATCTTTACGATAAGGGGTTCAATCATTCGAAATTCATTACCGCCGACGGTCATTTGTCGGCAGTCGGCTCGGCAAATATCGATATGCGCAGCTTTGAACACAACTTCGA
>JAIRLF010000349.1 GCA_031259655.1 Prevotellaceae bacterium | reverse complement strand
CTACGGTAATGTCGGTCAAGCGGTCGCTTTGTCCCATTATTCCGGCGATTCCGCCAAGTATTTTCCTGTTGTTCAACTTGATTGTCACCTCGACGCCAAGTTCTGCGAACACCGAATCGATGATTTGCAACAATTCCGCTTCGTTCAACAACGATGCGCTGCCGATGACGTCGGCGTCGCACTGGAAAAATTCCCTGTAACGCCCTTTTTGCGGGCGGTCGGCACGCCAGACAGGCTGGATTTGATAGCGTTTGAACGGGAAGACAATGTCGTTCCTGTGCTGGACTACGTACCGTGCAAACGGCACGGTCAGGTCGTAGCGGAGGCCCTTTTCGCTTATCCGGTTCGTTAACGGCAAAATTTTGTCTTCGGACAAAAGTTCGGCAGGTACATTTTGTAAAAAATTCCCTGAGTTTAAGACCTTAAATAACAGTTTGTCGCCTTCTTCCCCATATTTTCCCATGAGGGTGGACAAGTTCTCCATTGCAGGAGTTTCAATAGGTTGATAACCATGTAATTTGAATATTTTTTTGACAGTGTCGAAAATATAATTTCGTTTTGCCATCTCTTCCGGCGAAAAATCGCGGGTACCTTTTGGTATAGCTAAATTCATTTTTAATTTCCTTTAAATAAATGTATTACTCCGGTATAACTTTTTCCTGAGTAGGATTTGTCGTCCCATCCTTCTCCGCTTATTATATAATAGTATATCCCCGATGAACAATCGGAGCCGTTACCGTTCATTTTTCCGTTCCATCCTTCCCATGTCGCAACTTCGCCTTTATATCGGTATACAAGAGTTCCGTTGCGCGTGACTATTTTCAAATTCATTATCCGCATAGACACAGGCTCTTGCCCTTTAGTGAAGATGAACAAATCGTTGTTGCCATCCCCGTTTGGCGTGAAAGCGTTCGGCAAACTTTCGGGCGAAAAAGCCGACTTCGCCACTTCGATGTCTTTTCGTTTTCCACTGGCATCCAAGGCGTAACTGCTGTGCCGGCAACCTGTGCCGGTGTTTTCAACGTTCAGTTTCACAGGATATACGCCCGGCTTGTACTGGATTTCGTCAGTGATATGCTCCGTGTTATATCTCCACAAAGTGTCGTCTTGCAAAAAGTTGACAGTTTGGTCGTTCCAACCGAGCCATTCGAACTTGTCGGCATTTATGCTCTTGTTTTCCAATTTCATGCGCCATAAAGCTTCTCCACTGAGATTTTTTGTCGGAGTAAACACTCCATATTCGTCGGGCACAAGCAGATCGAAAGCGGCATACATACCCATCGCCTGTATAGGTTTGGTTTTATATTCTTCTGATTTGTTGCCGAATACATTGGTTATTTTCACCGAATAACTTGCCTCTTTGAATGGCGCCGACAATCCGGGAACAAGCGGTCTGTCGGCGTCCGAAGGTTCGTTTGCCGACGATATCCGGGTAATCATTGTGTTGATTCTTTTTTTCCACGACTGCGGAACATTCGCCAATCCCTCGTAAATGTTTGTTTCCGAATCCCATTCAACAGTATAATTGTTGGCGATATATCTTGATTTGACATTGTTCAAATCGCAGAAATCAAAATAATCGTATGCCGAAAAATTACTTCTGTAAGAAGACGGATAAGCTATAAGTTGCAGATATTCGCATGTTTGCGTATATGTGACGGAATCAACTGCAATGAAATCGTAGAAGGTCCAAGTCCTGAAAGTGTCTGTTATTTCGGCAGTTTGAATCACAACCATATATCCGCCCTGCGAAACCTGTAAATTGGATTCTATACCGTTGTCGGTTCTAATTGGCGTAGCATCAACGGTTTGAGAATTTTCGTTGAAGCGATACCACTTGAATTCGGCAGGATTGCCGTCCATGCTTATTGCTTTCAATCGCATAGGATTCGTGTTCGACGAAAAATAAGCAAAGATGAATATGGAGTCGTTAACATCCGTATTGTAGGACAAACTCTCATAATCCGCACCGGAATTTACAATCTGCGCCGACGCAAAATAATTGAACATAATTCCCAATATTACAAGTATATATCTTAATTTTTTCATCATAAAACACATATAATCTATCGTGCAAAATTACACAAAAAAACAAACTGTAATAAAATTATGTTACCTTTGCGGTCGATATTAATTCAATTTTTTGTGTTATGATGTTAAATTTCATATTATTATTATTAGAAGATAACCCTCAGGGTGGCGGCAGTTCCATGTTTTTTATCATGATTATTCTCATGTTTGTTGTAATGTATTTTTTTATGATTCGACCCCAGCAAAAAAAGCAAAAACAACTTAAAGAGATGAGAAAATCTTTGGGAAAAGGCGACAAAATAATCACCCAGGGAGGAATATTCGGAACGATTGTAGACGTTAAAGACGAATATTTCCTCATCGAAATCGATAACAACGTGAAGATAAGGGTTGTAAAAGACCTTGTGTTTAAAGACGCTACGGAATTGCAGCAAAAATAAACCGGCAATGAAGGAACAAAAGGTAACAATACATAGGTATCCTATGCGAAAATATCTTGTGTTCCTTGCTTTTTTGGCGCTAACTATTGTATTTTGGTTGATGAGCAAATTAGCTCAGGATTACGATACTATACTGAAAATCTCGCCCAAATTGAGGTCTTCACTGTCGGGTATTTATTCGGATGCAACAGATAATACTCTTTACATTCAGATACGGGCTTCGGGTTTCTTTATTTTGGGTAAAAAATTTTCCGAAACAGGCAGTTTTACTATTGATATCAAAGATTCGCCCGAAGGAAATCACAAGGCGGGGCTTAGAATCGCTACGGCTAATTTGAAAGATAAAATTCGGGACGGTTTCGATAAAAGCGTTCAGATTCTATCTATCGAACCGGATACTATCTATTTTAATGTATCCGAGCATGTTACCAAAAAAGTTCCGATAAAGGGCGATTTTAATCTGTCGTTCAAAAACGAATTTCGCCAATATACTCCAATACAATTTTTCCCCGACAGCGTGACAATAACCGGTTCGCGGGAGAATGTCGCCACTGTGAACTCAATTGTCTTATCTCCCAAGAAATACGAAAATGTCGATAACACAATAGAAGATATTTCGAATATCAACACAGACAGGAATATTTACGTAAATCCCACGAAAATACGTTATAAGATTCCGGTTGAAAGATGCACAGAAGGAACGGTTTCCGTTACGGTGAGGACGGTTAATGTGCCGAAAGGCAGTAAATTAGTTCTTTTACCGTCTACCGTTGAAATCAAATACCTTGTGCCGTTGAAAGATTACCGTTCCGTGTCGGTAACCGATTTTTTTGCGGAAGTGGATTTCAACGACACGCAAGCTTCGTTGAACAGACATATCAAAGTCAATATCGTACGGTGTCCGCCTTCGGTTTTTGAACTCAAAGTCGAGCCCGCCTTTGTCGAATTTCTTATACGAAAATAGTTATGCTCAAAGTAGGACTTACCGGCGGAATCGGTAGCGGAAAAAGTATTGTCGGCAAAATCTTTTCGATATTGGGGGTTCCTGTTTATCAGGCTGATATCGCAGCAAAACGGCTGTATGATACCGACGACGAACTGCGAAACGGTATAAAATCGCTTTTCGGAGAACATCTGTATGCTTCGGGAACTCTTGACCGAAAGAAACTTGCAAATATTATTTTCGCAAATAACGCCGACCTGAAAAAAATAAACGAACTTGTTCATCCTGCCGTTTGTAGAGATTTCTTCGAATATGTCTCGCGCCTGCCCGATTCAACTCCGTATGTAATACACGAAGCAGCAATACTTTATGAGGCTAAAACAGAAGATTTGTTCGACATAATTATCAATGTATGGGCGCCGGAAAAACTGAAAATAAAACGTGTCCTCGCACGTGATAATACAAACGAAACAGAAGTAAATCAACGTATCGCAGCCCAATTACCCGACGAACTGAAATGTAAACTGTCAAACTATGTTATAACAAACGACGACAAAACTCCGGTTCTCCCTCAAATATTGCTAATACACAATGAAATAACTAAAAACTAAAAGTTAAGAACTAAAAGTGGCTAACGTACTATCAATCGGTTTTATGGAATAAATGCTTTGATTCTCGAAGAGGGTAATGTTATTCTTTATGTTTATTGCAAAACGGGTAAAAAAACATGGTTAGTAAATGTAGTTGAAGCAAAGTTAGTTTGTAGCAATGGGTTTGCACTGTCTTTAGAGACGGAGTGGATAAAAAATGAGAGTAATATGGATAA
>JAIRLF010000344.1 GCA_031259655.1 Prevotellaceae bacterium | reverse complement strand
GTTTTTTCACAGTTTTGATTTGAAAATAAGAACATTAAACAGTATATTATGTCAAGAATTTGTCAGATAACAGGGAAAAAAGTGATGGGAGGGAACAATGTTTCGCACTCCAAACGACGTACGAAAAGGGAATTTTGCCCTAATTTGAGAATAAAACGTTTTTGGTTCGAAGAAGAGAAGCGTTTTATCACATTGAAGGTTTCGGCTGCCGGAATTAGAACTATCAATAAAGTGGGCTTGAAAAAAGCGCTGGCAACAGCTATTTCGGAAGGTCATATTGCAGGATATTAATAGAATAAAAAGAAAAGATAATGGCAAAAAAAGGTAATCGGATTCAAGTCATCCTTGAATGTACGGAACAGAAAGAAAGCGGCGTTCCGGGAATGTCGAGATACATAACGACTAAAAATAAGAAAAATACACCTGACAGACTGGAACGGAAAAAATATAATTCGTGTCTGAAAAAGGTGACAGTTCATCGTGAAATAAAATAACATTTTAAGAAAATGGCAAAAAAAGTAGTAGGTAGAGTTAAATCGGGTGCAGGTAAAACAATGACCCGTTGTGTGAAAATGGTTCGCTCCGAAAAAACGGGAGCATATACATTTAAAGAAGATGTAGTTCTAAATGAAGATGTAAAGAGTTTTTTTGCCGGAAAGCAATAACCTCTTTACCCATTTCTCTTTACACAAAGAAGCCTTTGCCACTCTTATGGCGAAGGCTTGTTTTATATTTATTTTACTTGTTTTGTAAATAATTCGGAAAAATCATTTAATTTTGCGGAAAATTTTAGTGTAAAACAGTTATGTTAAAAAATACGGTTTATATCATTTCAGCATTTATAATTATGATGATTTTAAATTCTTGTGACAGTGGGCAAAAGCCTTCTTTTACAGGCGCCGAAGGCGAAGTGAAACTTATCACTCTTGACCCCGGACATTTTCATGCGGCGTTGATACAAAAGAATATGTATCCACAAGTGAATCACGAAGTTTTTGTGTACGCGCCCGATGGCGATGACCTTAACGAACATCTCGCCAAAATCGAAAGTTACAACCAGCGACAGGACAATCCGACCGCGTGGAAAGAAAATGTATACCGCGGCGATGACTTCCTTGCAAAAATGATTGCAGATAAGCAAGGAAATGTGCTAATTACAGCGGGTAACAATCGAAAAAAAACAGAATATATCAAAAAAGCGGTTGACGCCGGAATCAATGTGTTAGCAGATAAGCCAATGGCAATCAATGTCGATAATTTTGAACTGTTATGTCAGGCTTTTGAAACGGCGCAACAGAACAATGTTCTGCTGTACGACATTATGACCGAACGGTTTGAGATTACTACCATTTTGCAAAAAGAATTTTCGCTATTGCCCGATGTGTTCGGCGTTTTGGAAGACGGCTCTCCCGAACAACCTTCTGTTACTAAAGAAAGTGTGCATCATTTTGCCAAATACGTCTCAGGGACGGCTTTGAAACGTCCGGCATGGTTTTTCGATGTCGAACAGCAAGGCGAAGGAATTGTAGACGTCACCACTCACCTTGTCGATCTTGTACAGTGGGAATGTTTCCCCGAACAAACGCTTGACTATACGAAAGATATTCAGCTTGTCTCGGCAAAGCGATGGACGACTGTACTGAGCAAAGAACAGTTCCGGCAAGTCGCCGGATTACCGGATTATCCCGAATATCTTGCCAAAGAGAGCCGTAACGATTCGCTTTTCGTGTATGCCAACGGCGAAATCAATTACCGACTGAAAGGAAAACATGCTAAAGTGGTGGTTGTATGGAATTACGCTGCTCCGGAAGGCGCGGGCGATACTCATTATTCCATCATGCGCGGAACGAAAGCGCATCTGGTGATTCGCCAGGGCGCGGAACAAAACTATACGCCTGCCCTGTACATCGAACCGTTGACAAATGATGCCGCTTTCGAATCGGCTCTGAACAGTCAATTTACTGAAATAGAGGCGAAATATCCGGGTATCGAACTAAAAAAAAACGATTCGGGTTGGGAAGTGCAAATCCCCGGGAAATATCGCAATGGACACGAAGCGCATTTCGGACAAGTGACCGAACATTATCTGCAATATCTGATAGACGGGAAACTGCCCGAATGGGAAGTCCCCAATATGATTGCGAAATATTATACCGTCACTCAGGCATCGAAATTGGCGAACGAAACGAAATAAATTGTATTATAAATTGATTAAATAATAAAAAAACATGTTACTTACTAAATGTATTCATCCTCAACTGTTATCGGCTTTAGGCAAGTTGGGACACGGTTCATGGATTTTGATTTCGGACGGGGGATATCCTCATCTGACCGCAAGCAACCCTTATTCTGAAAAAGTTTTTCTGAATCTCGCACAGGGAGTGCTGACTGTTACACAAATTTTGGAGGTTTTGAAAGAAACCGTCCCTATCGAAGCGGCTGCGGTGATGACGCCGCCGGACGGAGCTATGCAGCCTGTTTTCGCTGAATACAAAAGCGTTATACCGGATACGCCTTTCGAATATATTAAACAGTTCGATTTCTACGAACGCGCTAAGGAAACTAATGTCGGACTGTTGATAGCTTCGGGCGATATGCGCAATTTCGCTAACCTGCTGATAAAAGTGGGCTTTATTCGACATGCGGAAGGTTCGGGAAACTATTGATTAGAGTTAAAAACTAAAAGTTAAAAGTTAAGAGTTGGGCGATGCCGGCTTTTAGAGTTAAGAACTAAAAGTTAAGAGTTAAGAGTTGGGCGATGCCGGCTGGAAATCTCAGCGCGCGTAAGCAACAATCTAAAATCGTAAGTTTAAAATCGTAAATCCAAACAGCAAGCCCTTTATATCCATTCCTGTTCGCCGTTCCGGTTCACTGTAAACCATCTGCCGGATTTGCCTGTTGTGGCGTTTTTGATGTATAGCAAAGCGTTGGTCGGAACACGGAAATACATTGGAGGACTTAACGGGGCTGTTTGCCGTTTGAGGCGTTGCCGGTCTGTGTCGCTCCAACAGTACAGTTCGTAGGTATGACCTTCGTATATACCGTTACCCTCGTTGCGTGGAAGATAGCGAATTTCGGAAATTGTTTGCGCTTCGCCAAGATCAAGCCCTGTCCATGAATCGCTGTCCGACAGAGCGTCGTAAAAAGTAGAAATATCTCCGTCGAATGCTTTGTCGAAAGTCATGTTCGAATTGTTGTACGCGCCGGGCGTACCGATTGGTTTACCGCCAAGTTTGTCGCCTTTGTCGTTATAGAACATTATTTCGGCGACATTACAATTGCTTTTTTCCGGCGAGACATAACGGAGGTAGCGGAAACGTCCGGTGTTGCGAATCTTTGCCGTACTGAAACGTGCGCCGTTCGCATCTTTGATGGTGTACAACACTGTGGCATCGGAAAAATCGCTTTGGTTGGCGCCTTCGATAAGTCCGTTAATCATACGCTCGCTGTAAGTGTCGTCGGCAGGAAAAATTTCCGTCACAGACAATTGCCAAAGGTTTGCAGTATCGGGTTCGAAGATGCGGATACTGTCGTCGTCGTCGACCAAAAA
>JAIRLF010000342.1 GCA_031259655.1 Prevotellaceae bacterium | reverse complement strand
GCCGATATACAAAAAATAAAATATGTCAGCATGGATATGAGTCCGACGTATGCGATGGTTTTCAATGATTTAGTACCCAAAGCCACACATGTAATCGACAAATTCCACGTTATGAAATAAGATTCTTTTCTGTTTCGCCGGGACTTTTTCCCATCACTTTTATCGTACCGCTATCAATGTCAATCAAATTCAGTATAGCTCTTATCAGAGTGGATTTACCGGATCCATTAGGACCCAAAAGCCCGATAATGGAATGTTCCTTTATGTCAAAAGAAATACGGTCAAGTGCTTTAACGTTCTTGAATGATTTACTGACATTACTTATCTCAACGATATTATTCTTCATGTTTTAAATATGTTTTACTATACATTAGCTTAGTGTACGCCTTCTTTGGACTGAAATTAATCTTTTTTCCTTGCAGTGATACTAATTGTTCATATTCCGAACGTCGTATGTGTATCATTTCTTTCACGGGGCAAAGATAAGTGTTTTTTTCTTTTCCAACATTTTTTCTTCCTTTTTCTTCCTTTTTCTTCCTTGTTTTTCCTTTTTTGAAGTACCTGAGTAGTACAAAATGTTTTACTATAATATATTTCGACTATTGTAATGACAATACCATCTGCTCGCAATTTCTCGTTTTCCAATTGCAGAAGTTTGTATACAGCCGGCGTCAGCCACTCTTAGTTCTTAACTCTTAGTTTTTAGTTTTCAGCGGCCTGCGTCAGCCACTTTTAGTTCTTAACTTTTAGTTTTTAACTCTCGAAAAGACGCTCAGTGGGAGTTTTTTATTAAATCTGTCGCAAAGTACGAGTTCGCCGAATGTTTTTTCCTTATATTCGTTAAATATACTTGTAACGAGAGTGTCGGCGACGATTGCAGAGAAACCGTTTGAGTATAGATTTAGGACTAAAAACGATTTCTCAGGAGCAAGTATTGTTCGGCACAACGATATCATTTCGAGAATATTGTCTTCGAGTCTCCATTTTTCGCCGTCTGTACCGTGACCGTATGCAGGCGGGTCGAGTATGATTCCGTTGTAGCGATTTCCCCGTTTCGCTTCCCGCCGGACGAAACGCAGAGCGTCTTCGACAACCCATCGCAACCCGTTCATCCCCGACGATTCCATATTTCGCCTCGCCCAACTGACAACCTGCTTCACCGAATCGAGATGCGTAACATCGGCTCCCGCCGCCTTCGCCGATAACGAGGCTGCGCCGGTATAGGCAAAAAGATTGAGAACTTTCGGCGCCGGCAAATCTAACGATTTGACGCTGTCGTAGATATAATTCCAATTGGGCGCCTGTTCGGGAAAAATCCCTACGTGCTTGAACGATGTAAGCGCTGCATTCAGTTTCAGTTTAAGCCCTTTATAGCTATACGGGACAATCCACTGTTCCGGCAATTTGTCGCCCATCCACGTTCCGGAATCTTCCTTACCCGATTTATTGAAACCTGCGCCTGTTTTAAACACAGTATTAGCAAGTTTTTGCCATTCAAGTTCTTTCATCGATTTGCGCCATACGCTTTTCGGCTCCGGACGCCGGAGAACATATTGCCCGAAACGCTCTAATTTTTCGAAATCGCCGCAGTCAATCAATTCATACTGCGACCATTCGGGCTGTAATATCTGTATCGTCTGATTCAATAACATTTTTTTATAATCAACTGCAAAATTAATACTTTTATACTTTTTGAATACCTTTGCAAAATAAAATTAGAACAATGGATGATAAAAACATCAAAGGTCATGCCTCGCTTTTAGTCGCTTACATCATTTTCGGATTGAATACGCCAATTACAAAAGCCATACTTACGCACGGAGAAACCTCGGCAACGGTTCTGACATTTTACCGTTTTGCGGGGTCGGCGGCGCTGTTTTGGTTCGCCTCGCTGTTTTCGAAAAAAGAAAAAACGCCCGTTCGCGATATCCTGCTATTGTGCCTCGCCTCGCTGTTCGCCATACTTATCAATCAAATGTCGTTTATCTCAGGGCTTTCGATGACCTCGCCCGTCGACGCCTCGGTTATCACCACGCTCGTACCGATAATGACCATGATTTTAGCCGCTTTCTTCCTTAAAGAACCGATTACATGGAAAAAAGTCATCGGCGTTTTAGTCGGAGCGTTTGGAGCTTTGATGTTGATATTCAAGGACAATATAATGCTACACAACACCGCAAGCGTGGAAGGCAATTTGCTGTGTGTGTTAAGTTGTCTTGCCTTTGCAATATATCTGACAGTGTTCAAAAAACTGATTATCCGCTACAGCGCAATAACATCGATGAAATGGATGTTTCTGTTCGCCACAGTATGCAGTTTTCCGTTTTGCCGGCACGATATAACAGACGTCAACTATCAGGCAATACCGGTCGACATATATCTCCGGATAGTGTTTGTTGTTGTTTTTGCGACGTTTATCTCGTACTTGCTGATTCCTGTCGGGCAAAAACTTTTACGTCCCACAATCGTCAGCATGTACAACTACTTGCAGCCGCTTGTATCGTCGTTTGTCGCCGTCGCGCTCGGAATGGACACTTTCGGGTGGATAAAAAGTATTGCTGCAATTTTGATTTTTTTTGGGGTCTATATTGTCACTCAAAGCAAGTCGAGAGCTCAAATGGAAAGAGAAAAAATCACAAACACAAATTGATGAAATACAATTGTTTTATGAAAAAAAACAAAGAATTGGCGTAAAAATTTTGCAGAAAAAATGACAAATATTTTGCAGGAATAAAAAAAAGCAGTACCTTTGTCCCCGCTTTTGAAGTCAAAAGTATGTTCATTGAATTATGAAACAAATGATTAATGCCGATGTAGCTCAGTTGGCCAGAGCAGCTGATTTGTAATCAGCTGGTCGGGGGTTCGAATCCCTCCATCGGCTCATTAATCGTCAATCGTTAAGGGGAGATACCAAAGTGGCCAACTGGGGCAGACTGTAAATCTGCTGTCGTACGACTTCGTAGGTTCGAATCCTGCTCTCCCCACGACAATAAACCATGCGG
>JAIRLF010000285.1 GCA_031259655.1 Prevotellaceae bacterium | reverse complement strand
TGGAATTGTTACGAAATAACATGACTATTCCGGTAAAATTTTGTAATTCCATTCACCATGAAAATCATTATGACAAATATTTAATTCAGCCCATTGCTCATCGGTAATTTCTATACCCGTTTCATACTGTTTATCATCTATTTCACATGCTACTTTTAATCCTTTTGTTGTTGTTGTGTTTGCAATAAGACTTACAATTACCTGATAACTTATCAATGGCTTTCCTCTCCAATTTTTTGAAATATAAGAAAATAATCTGTGTTCTATCTTATTCCATTTACTTGTACCGGGAGGGAAATGCGCTACTTCTATGGTCAATCCTGTTTCATTAGCGAATTTTTGCAATTCATATTTCCATAATTTACCTTTGCTACTGTTGCTGCCTCCACCGTCGGCTGTTATAAGCAAACTATCGGCGTTATTATGGTAATAGATACCCATTTTATACCACCAATTACGGATGCTTTGAACAGCAAATTCAGCTGTATCTTTGGTTATTCCAACATTTACCCAACCAATATTTTCCTGAATATCAAATACTCCGTATGGAACAGCTACACCGGATGCTTCCGTCAAAAAATCGTATGCATTTACGCTTGTAGCCTCTCCTTTCGGTGTCCATTCAATTCCATTATTATCAAAGTTCCCTATCAATTCGCGTTTTTTTGCATCTACAGAAATAACAGGTTGTTTTTCTTTCATATAATGTTCAACTTTATTGTGTATATATTCAAATTGACTGTCTCTGTCCGCATGACTTTTTCCCTCATATTGTTTTCTGTTGGACTGCAAACTGAATCCATGTGCTTTTAGCGCCTCTCCTATTATTCTATGACTAACATAAATACCTCCTTCTTTCAAGGATTGCTCTATATGACGCAAACTTTTACTAACCCATTGAAGTGGCGATTCCGGTTCTCCACGGGTATATGGCATTATGAATCTCTCTATAACATCCCAAACTGCAGATGTTATGCCATGCTTTCTCCCGCCTCCTTTTTTCCGTTGTCCCGCTTGTGATTTTTGCTCTGTGAGTACAATGCCGGATTCCAACTCGGATATACCTTTGTTTGTCGTATTGTGTGAAATTCCTAACTCTCGCTCTATTAGTCGCTTGCCCCCTCTACCAAGGGCTTTTGCCTCTGAGGCTACATACAAACGAGTTTGTTCTTCGTTCAAATAAGGCATAAACGACTTCATCTTTTCTATTATTACGTCTGCTTTCATTGTGCAAAGGTAATACTTTTTTTTGAATGGTCATTTTATTTCATAACAATTCCTAAGCGACACGTTACAGCCAGAGTAATGACGCATTACAGCCAGAGTAATGACACATTACAGCCAGAGTAATGACACATTACAGCCAACCAAGTGACACGTTACCTGCCAATGTAAAGTTATCTTACCTGTGAAACCGCTGCACCCGTTGAAAGCATTGCCATCGACGACCCCATCGACGGCGTTTTCGACGATATCCTCGACGATGCCGTAATCTACGTGGAGACGCAAAATATTACGCCCCTACAAATCGACGCCCTCGACCTTGCGTTCTTTGCGTATATCGTTGCGTTCTTTGCGGTTAAAGTTTGCGGTTAAAGTTTTCGCCCACATTCTTTAATTCTGAAAATTCGCATTTCCGTTTTTTTTACAGATAAAATACGGATTCAAAAGAGATTCTTTGTTATACGTCAGAGGCTTATCCGTATCGAGAGCGTTGATACACCATCCGACGCCTTCGAGGATTGTTTGCGCAGCGGCGGTATCCCACTCGTAGGTATTAGTATATCGGACATATACATCGCCTGCACCATCGGCGAGCATACACATTTTCAGCGAGCTGCCGACCTTTTTGACCTCTACGTCGGGATATTTTTTCCGTATTTCGTCGATATATTCCAGAGTATCTTTGTTCACATGGTGATAGCTAACGAGGACGGTGTACGTATCATTTAATTTCGACGAGGGGTCAAGTTTTTTCGATTCCGCGACAATTTGCCGGAACGAATGAGACAGCAGGTCGCGGTCGCCGACATTTATCTTAAACGAGCCCGTATCCTTTATCCCGAAATACATATCACCCATTGCAGGAGCGTAAACCACTCCGAATCGCGGATTTCCACCCATGACCAAAGCGATATTTACCGTAAACTCCTTTCTTTTCTGGATAAATTGTCGGGTTCCGTCCAGCGGGTCGACAATCCACAGTATGTCCCAGGATTTTCGTTCTTCGAACTGCATATCCCGTCCCTCTTCGCTGAGAATCGGTATTCTCGAATTGAGCAGCAGACGTTTAATAATTTCGTGAGCTTCTTTGTCCGCCGACGAAAGCGGCGAATTGTCCGATTTCATCGAGACGTGGAAATCTTCGGTATTAAAGATTTCCAGAATCCTTTTTCCGGCAATGATTGCCGCTCTGAAAGCCGATTGAAATAGTTCGTTGAATGTTTCGTTATCAGGTGTATACATAATCAAAAAATAATCATTAGTTAAAAATTATAAGATAAAGCCAGACCCATCACCTGTTTAAATTGCAAAGCAGGACCTTTTTCCGGGTCTATATGTTTCGTATCGTCGTCGTATTTAAAATGAAAATTAAGATTTGACGAAATATATTTCGTAACCTTAAAATTGAGATTTACTTCCATATTTATATCCGCATTTTCGGGGTTTACCAGCAGGTTGGAGAAAATCTCCAGCACCACTCTCATCGAAATATTCGTCGCTATACTTTTATTATAGGTCGAACTTATCGACGTACCAAGCTCGTAATAAGCGTTTCGGTTCGGTTTCACGCCGTACACTCCGACTTTCGACAACGAATCGTCGAGCACGACAGTATATTTCCCCGAAATAGGGGAAAGCATCAACGAAAAGCTGGCATTTGGTTTATAATCAAAACCCAACGAGAGGACGCCCGAAGCCGGCGACATAAACTTGGAGTTGTATTGCGATTCGGGAGTTATCGGATATTTGGGATAACCCTTGTCAAACTGGGTCTTAAACGTAATACGCGAAGTATAATTGAATTTTCCGAACGCTTTGTATCCCAATTTTGAAAAAAAATCAATCACATCATTAGTTTTGCTGCGTTTGTTTCCCTGATACTGCAAGCCATATCCGAGCGTCAAACCGTTTTCCCAGGCAATTTTGTCTTTATTGTAATTTAGCTGTATATTATTGATACCTATTCCTACAGCGATAGAATTTACTCCTCCCGACGACCAGTTGCTGAACGACGATTGTGTGAGATTAAGATACGACGTGCCCGAATGCTTCCATGGCGAAACGACTTTAACATCCTGCGCCGCAGCGACATTTACAAAAAACACAGTCAATAATACAAATATTTTTTTCATGATGCGAACATTCATAATAACTACAACTAACTGTCGGATTTGTTCACAATAAGTGTGCCAAACTAAATTTTTTGCCGAAATTTCAACATCATTCGCGACAGTTCTTTATTGTCGGGATACCTGACGATGCTGCACAAATACTCGTCCGGCGAAAATTCTTCGAGCATCACATAGTATTGCTGATTCGCCATTGCTTCCTGAAGATAGTTAATTTCAATCTCATAGACATCATGGTTCAGGATATAGTCGACAGGAAAGCCGTCTATAATCCATTGTATATAAAAAGTATTGTTCACATGACCGTTAATATCGATAGCGCTGTAAGGCACAGTGTGTACGGCGTGGTCGTTTGCCCGAATCGAGTGTTGCGGAAGTTTCTCCAGCCGGATGTCGAGCGCGTTTCTTTCGTACCGAGGGGGAAATTTGTCCTTCAACAGCGCTATTCTCTGCGGTTTACGGGTATCCATACTCAGCATCAGCCATGCCGATGTTGCCGACAAAATCTTTTTACCGTTCGACGAAAAAAGTTCAAAATCGCGGTATGCCATTACAGTATCAGGGACTTTGCTCCACGTTTCTACGAAAATAGAATCGTTCCACTGCGGATAATCATCGATTTGCGCCTTTATTCTGGCGAGCGCCCAAAAACTGTTGTTTTCCGACATTGTCGTCCAGCCGAAATTAAGACTTTCGGCGTGAATAAAAGCGCTTTCCTGTAGCAGATAAAACAAAGCCGGAAGGCTTAACTGCCGTTTCATATCTGTCAGATACGAATTGACCTGATATTCATATCTCCCGCAAAGAGGCTGTTTCTCCATCTGTTCTTGATAAGACTAATTTACATTCAGTTACTTCTAAAACATCTTATCCAGTCGATATACATTGCCGTTGGTTCTGCCTTTTTGTCATATACTCCCGACGAAAAAGCTATGTACATCGGTTCGTTGATAATGTTCGATGTTTCAAACACTTTCCTGCCGTTGATAAGCCAGATAAGTTTGTTGCTGCTCCACAACAGCGTGTGGATGTAGAAATCGTCCTTGAGTTTGTATCTCAGTTTCCGTTCGACTTTTGCGTCTTTACCGTAAGCGGAAACAACAAGATTTTTGCTTTCAAACTTAAAAACATTCAGATGAGGCGTTTGCGTATCGGTTCCCATCCAAAAAGCATGATAAGTGCCGTGAGTATGTTTGACGCGCACTTTCGCTTCGAACTTGCCGTACATCTGCTTGAACGAATGCGACGAACTTATCAAACCGGATGTGTATGAAAACGTTTTCGGTACAAATCCGTATGTTTTATCCCATGCAAGTCCCTGTTTTTTCTCCTGTTTTGTCCTGATTTTCAATAAACCTCCTGCCGGTTGAATATTATTCGGCGAAAAGATATGCAAGTCTTCTACAGGCGAATACGGCGCGCCGTTTATCAACAGTTCGCTGACGACCTGTTTTTTCGACCATCGCGCATCAAGCTCGTTCTTCGAGAAGTCCTCATAAAATTTTGAAACCCAACGCTCCTGTTCTTCTATCACTTTGGCGTATTTCTTTTTGAAACTGAAAAAATCCTTTATTAACTTTGAATTTTCCAATCGTTTGCGTTCGTGTCTCAATTGCAAAAGTTCGTCTTTTTGCTGTTGTACGTCTTCTTTCAACTGTCTTTTTGCCGATTGAAAATTTTGCTTCAATTTTTCCTGTTCTGTTTCCAATTCGCGTCTCAATTGTATTCCTTCCTCTTTCAAGTGTCGGCGTTCCATTGCGATTTGTTTTTTGAGTCTCAATTTTTCCTCTTTCAGCAGGCGTCGTTCTTCTTTCGATTTGGCAGCCTGCTTTTTCTGCAGCAGGGCTTTTTTCAGTTGCCGTTCTCTTTGAGGTTGATACGTTCGTTTTGCTTGAAACTCTTTATCCAAACTGACGCCTTTTTTGTTCAGAGCGTTGACGTTTTCGCGATAGTCTCTTTCTAACTGCCGTTCTTTTTGAGGCAGGTCGGTTCCTATTTTCAGATTTGCAGGGTTTGCAAAATAATCTTTCAAGTCGTTGTATCTCCTGAAATCATCCGATTCAATAGTTTCCAAATACACAGTGTATTTCGTCTCTTCATCCTGCAATTTAGCCTCGTAGGATTTTGTGGACGGAATACCATAGAAAATAGATTGTAAAAAATTAAGCATAATTACATATATATTTTAATATTTCCGGGCGCAAAGATATTAATTAAGATTATTAAAAACTCTTAAATTTTCTTAATTAATCAATTAATTTAAACCCTTTGCCTCTGACGTTGAGTATTTGCACCGAAGGGTCGTCTTTCAGACACTTGCGTAATTTTGTGATATACACATCCATACTTCGGGCGTTGAAATAACTGTCGTCATTCCATACCGTTCTCAACGCGAAATTTCTATCGAGAACATTATTTCTGTTTACACAGAGATAACGCAGCAATTCCGCCTCTTTTGCGGTCAATTTCTGCTCTGTCCCGTCAATCGAATACACCAAAGTTTGTTTTGTCGGGTTGAATACATAATCGCCGATGTTGAACGTGCCATTCGACTGTTCGTTCGTAGACGTTCGTCGCAAGATTGCTTCGATTCTCAATATCACTTCTTCGATATTGAACGGCTTGGTTATGTAATCGTCGCCTCCCGACGAAAATCCCTTAACTACATCTTCCTTCATCGACTTGGCAGTCAGGAATATGATAGGTATGTCAGGCGACATTTGCCTGATTTCCTGCGCTAAGGTGAACCCATCTTTAACCGGCATCATGACATCTAAAATACATATATCATACGTGCCGCCCGAATCTCTGTATCCTCTGAATGCTGCATCTCCATCGGAATACAGGTCCGTATCATACTCTTTTACTCTGAGATATTCTTTCAGCAATATTCCCAGATTTTCGTCATCCTCTGCAAGGAGTACTTTTGCTTTTGCATCCATAACATCTAATATTAAAATTTATTTCTTTATTAAAGGTAACCATATATAAAACGTTGTACCTACATTTTCTTCACTTTCAACCGATATCGTGCCATCGGAAAGCTCTACTATTTTTTTGACATAATTCAACCCCAAGCCGAAACCCTTGACGTCGTGAACGTCGCCCGTATTGACACGGAAAAACTGTTCAAAAATCCGTTCTTTGTTTTCGGAGCTTATTCCTATCCCGTTGTCGGACACGTAACACAGTATTTTGCCGTATTCGTTTCGCGTGCCTATGATTATTTTCGGTACGCCTTCCGTATACTTCAGGGCATTGTCTAACAAATTGGTTATAACATTTACGAAATAAGACTTTTCTGTCGAGATTATATCACTTGTCGCCCGCAATTCGGTTATGAGGGTCGCCTTTCTGTTCCGCAGTTGTAGCGTCATCAAATCGTCAGCTTCCTTAATAATAGAATGCAAACTGACATTCTCCATTTTCAACTCTATCGTTTGCCGCTCGAATACGGACGTTTGCAGAACTTTTTCGACTAAATAGCTCAACTGCTTACTTTGCTCTTTTATCATGCTCGACAGTCTCGGTATGTTTTTTGCCGTCTGTGGAATATTTTCATCCCCAAGCATTTGCGCCGCAAGCGATATCGAAGATATTGGCGTTTTCAGTTCGTGCGTTATGTTGCTGATGAAATCGCCCTTGATTTCCGAAACACGTTTCTGCCGGGCAATCACATACATAGTGTATATAAACAGGGCAAGAATCACGACAATCAGTATAAAGGCGGCGAATATCATTGGCAGGATACGAATCAACACTATCAGTGTCTCTTCGGGGAAATAGAAGTTCATATAATAGATTTCCGAAAATCCCTCGGGGTCGTTTGGAAACAACCGCTTTTTGTAGATGTTCAACCTTGTGTTGGCGTCGTACCTGCTCGAACTCATTATTCTTCTGCCTGTTCGGTCGGTTATGGCAATTTTAAATTTGTAGTTCGGATTCAGATTGACTTCTTTGAACTCGCGTTTCACCAAAGAATCGAGCTGTTCCATAGTAACACGCTGTTCTACGGGAATCTCCGATGTCAATAATCGTTTATACGATTCCATGAAATACCTGTTGATTCGTTCAGCTGTAATGTTATCATCCATGATTTCAGATGAATATACGATGGAATCTACTACATTTTGCTGCGAATTGACCCCATTTGATATTTGAGTCAATGTCTCCGCATGCCACACTTTTGTTACTACATTGTTCAGTAAGTCATTGACTTTACTTCCAATATCATTCTGAATATTAGTAAAAACACCAAAAATCCAAATCGTTTGCGCTATCACTAATCCTATAGATGCGAATAATATTATTACCGTAAGTATCCTGCGCTGCCTCTTAGTCATATTAATTTTAGTTTACCGTACAAAAGTACGTGTTTTTATAATACAAAATACATTTTGTTAAAAAAAAATTTCAATAACATATTTTTTTACTTATTATAAAACGTATTTTTTACAATAAAGTTTATATTCTCAAGATAGCTATCTATCAAAGACACAAATAGAAATAAACAAAAAGCCGTAACCGGATTTTTGTGAATCGGATGACAAATTTTTTTTTAAAATTTTAACGCAATTCCGCTCTTTTTTGCGCTTTTTGGGACTTTGTTGACGCAAAAAAACAGAAAATTTCCCGTTTTTATGAGGCTTCGAAGGGCGCGGAGAACGCAAATTCTCTGCGATTGTTAGAAAAATGTATACTTTTGCACAAAATTAGAAATGAAGTTTTAAGATTATGAGACTTATTATTCAACCGGATTACAAAGGCATATCGCAATGGGCGGCAAATCATATCGTGTCCAAAATCAATGCTTTTGCTCCGACAAAAAGCAATCCTTTTGTTTTGGGACTTCCGACAGGTTCGTCTCCGTTGGGTGTTTATCAAGAGTTGACGGAACTTTTCAAAAAAGGAAAAGTATCGTTCGAAAATGTCGTAACTTTCAATATGGACGAGTACGCAGGCATTCCCGAAGAGCATCCCGAAAGTTATCACAGTTTTATGTATAACAATTTCTTCAAACATGTCGATGTTCGTCCCGAAAACATCAACATTCTCGATGGCAATGCAACAAACCTTATCGCCGAATGCGAACGGTACGAAGATAAAATCAAGAGTTACGGGAAGATACATCTGTTTATGGGAGGCGTTGGAGTTGACGGGCATATAGCGTTCAACGAGCCGGGCTCGTCGCTTTCGTCGCGCACAAGAGTCAAAACGCTAACAAAAGACACTGTCATAGCTAATTCCCGCTTTTTCGGTAACGATATAAACGCCGTTCCCAAAATGGCTTTGACGGTGGGAGTAGGCACAATCATGGATTCCGAAGAGGTAATGATTATTGCCAACGGTCATAACAAGGCTCTCGCTCTGCATCATGCGGTCGAAGGAGCTATCAATCATATATGGACAATCAGCGCGTTACAGATTCATCCCAAAGGAATAATCGTATGCGACGATGCAGCTACCGTCGAATTGAAAGTCGGTACTGTGAATTATTTTAAAGATATCGAATCTCATAAAGGATGACAGGTTAAAAACCTGTCAGGCAATCGGTCAATTGTTTTTTATAACATTATTCATCTTTTGGCGTTTTCGCTTTGTCTGATTGAGCATTACTTTTACCGCTACGGCGATTAATCGAA
>JAIRLF010000229.1 GCA_031259655.1 Prevotellaceae bacterium | reverse complement strand
ATGTACTACACTTCGATGATTGCTCCTATTTATCCCGTATATATCCGAGTGGTAGACGAAAAAGGCAATGTAGTTATCAAGAAAGACGATATGGGACGTGAAGCATACGACTATGGAGTTGCCGCGCAAAACTATGGCGTACCCCGCGCTTTTCTGCAGACAGGTAATCCCTTAGGTTCGAACCGTTACAACAAAGTTACCTCGGAAGGTAATCAATTGAACGGTAACTTCACGGTCGATGTTAACTTCACCGATTTTCTGAAAGCGAATGTAACAAGTTCCGTTATTTGGGGACAGACATACGGTTCGGATTATCAGAATCCGTTTTACGGTCCTAAGGTTGGCGTCAACGGAGAGCTTACCAAGTCGATTACTTCAGCGTTAAGGACTAACAATATACAGTCGTTAACTTATTTTCAGGATTTCGGAGAGCACAGTGTAAGCGTTATGCTGGGTCACGAGTATTACAGGACAACAACCAAGTATCTGTACGCTATGGCGCGGGGCGGATTCACTCCCGATATACCGGAAATAAATGCGTTTGCCGACCCTGCCGACGCTCAGTCTTATACTACGGGATACAATGTGGACGGTTATTTTGTCAGCGCCCAGTATGATTATGCGGAGAAGTATTTTGCGTCTCTGTCTTATCGTCGCGACGCTTCTTCGTATTTTGCGAAAGAAAATCAGTGGGGTAACTTCTGGTCGGCAGGCGGCGCATGGCTTTTGAACAAGGAGGCGTTTTTGGCTGACTTCGACTGGATAAATCTGTTGAAACTAAAGGCGTCTGTCGGGCAACAGGGTAACGACGATATCGGCGCTTGGGCTTACACCGATTTGTATTCGTTATCGAAAGTATCCGATACGGAGATGTCGCCGTCGTTTTATCGGATAGGGAATCCTAATATTACTTGGGAAACGACTACAAATTTCAACGTCGGCGTTGAGTTCGGTTTTTGGAAGAATCGCTTGACAGGAAATGTAGATGTTTATAACAAGAAAGTGACAGACTTGCTGTTCTGGCTGTCGGTGCCGGAATCTGCCGGTTCGCGCGGTTATTACGGTAACGTGGGCGATATTCGTAACACGGGAGTCGAATTGACTTTGACCGGCGCTGTTGTTCGTACTAAGGATATCGACTTGGTTGTGTCTACGAACCTGTCGCACAATGCGAACAAGATTCTCAGTTTGCCCGAAGCAAAGATTGTGGATAACGGAGGTTTCACAGAATCGTCGCAGTGGTATGAAGTGGGCGGTCCATTGTACAACGCTTTCCGCGCCAAGTATGCAGGGGTGAACGACCAGGGCGAGGCGCTTTACTGGATAGACGATGATTTGCAAGGGTCTACCGCTAAACCCGGGAAGAATTATTCGCGAACGACTACGCAATACAACGAAGCGTCAAGATATGCGCTTGGTTCGCTTTTGCCCAAGATATTCGGCGGTTTCAGCCTTACTTTGCGTGCATGGAACTTTGATGCATCCGCTACATTTGATTATCAGCTGGGCGGAAAGATTTTCGACACTCGTTATCAGTATTTAATGGGTCCTTCTGTGGACCCTAACGACGCCGGTTCTACTTTTCACGTTGATTATGCCAAGGCTTGGAGTCCCAATAACACATCGAGCGATATTCCACGCTGGCAATACGGCGATTCGTACAGCGTTTCCGCTTCGGACCGGTTTCTGGTAAACGCAAGCTATCTGAACTTCCAGTCGTTCAATGTTGGTTACACCTTGCCTAAGGATTTGTTTAATAACATTTCCAAGTTTCGCATATATGTTGCCGGCGAGAATCTGAGTTTCTGGTCAGCCCGCAAGGGTCTGGACCCTCGTTATTCCTATACGGGAAACGCTTCTGTTAACGTTTACTCTCCCGTACGTAACATTTCGGGAGGAATACAGTTAACGTTCTAAATTTTATAAAGAAATATAAAGATATGAATATGAAAAAAATATTGTTGTTATTCTTTGCTGTCGCTTTTGGATTTGCCTTTGCGACAAGCTGTATTAAGGAGATAGACCCGCAAAACTCGACTATTACCGCCGAGCAAGCCGGCAATGCTCCCGGAGCGTATGACAACTTCGTGAATGCCATTACTTCCACTTTGGTCGGCAAATTCACCTATAGCGGGTCAAGCAATACTCCTTATGATTATGGTTATCCTTCGTTCTATTTGATGCGAGATGTGATGGGACAGGATATCGTTGCCGGTTACGGCAATAACTGGTATATGACATGGTACGGTTGCGGTACGGGTCTTGGACCCATGTATGCGGTATCGCAGTATCCGTGGACATACTATTACGGCTGGATAAAGGACTGTAACACCGTTCTTTCGCTGGCAGGCGCCGAACCTGCGGAGGATAAGGTGACAGGCGCCGGCATTGCTCATGCCATGCGCGCCATGTTCTACATGGATTTGGCAAGAATGTTCGCTCCAAAGACTTATGCGCTCGACAAAGACTCGGAGACAGTTCCTATTGTAAAGGAAACTACTTCTGTTGACGATTTGGCGCACAATCCCCGTGCAACAAACGAGGATATGTGGGCGTTTATCCTTTCCGATTTGGATAAGGCGGAAGAGTATCTTGCCGATTATACGCGTTCAAACGTTTATACACCCGACTTGTCGGTGGTGTACGGTTTGAAGGCGCGCGCTTATTTGGTGATGGAAGACTGGGCAAACGCTCAGAAATACGCCAAACAAGCGCAATCGGGTTATTCCATTATGTCGAAGGAAGAATACACCAGCCGCGAAACGGGGTTCAACACGCCGAATCAGTCGTGGATGTTTGGCGTAACGTTTAAAGCAAACGACCCGAATATTCTGCAAAACGACGGCGATTCTTCGTGGGCGTCATGGATGTGCATCGAAGTTAATCCCGACGTATCGGGCTGCGGTTATGCTTCCAACTACGGCTCTCAAATGCTTATCGACCGCCATCTGTACGAAACTATTCCCGTAACCGATTTTCGCAAGGACTGTTTTGTCGATTTTGCAATAGACGAGCTGGCAAGTAATGCGGAAATAGAAGAAGCGCTGGAAGCATATTCCGACTATCCCAACTGGGTGCGCCGTACCGGTCATGACGGTTCATACGGTTATGTAGGCGGTCTTTCGTTGAAGTTCCGTTTAGCGGGCGGTCAGGCGGGTCGCGACAATCAATATGTCGGGTTCGTTGTAGCTGTTCCCCTTATGCGTGTCGAAGAGATGTATCTGATAGAAGCGGAAGCTGCCGGTATGCAAAACGAGGCTAACGGTATCGCATTGCTGACCCAGTTCGCCAAGAAGCGCGATGCGTCGTACGAATACGGCACGCATCACGATGCTTACGGCAACACTTCCACTCCCACTTTCCGCAACGAAGTGTGGTGGCAACGCCGCGTTGAATTTTGGGGCGAAGGCTTGGCAACGTTCGATATCAAACGTCTCAACAAGGGTATTATTCGCAGTTATGCGAACACAAATCATGTGGAATCGTATCGCTGGAACTCGACCGAACCGCCTCAATGGATGAATTTGTGTATCGTGCAAACGGAAACGAACTACAATTATTCCTGTACAAACAATCCTACGCCGGTCAAACCCGCCACGGATTCGGAAGAATATAAATGGTAATTTAATTAATATAAAGTATAGAATATGAAAAAGTATATATATCTATTCAGTGTTCTTCTCGCCGCCCTCGCTATGACGTCGTGCGTCGCAGAAGAGGGGACGGAGCCGGGTAACGATTCTGTTCCTGTGGTTACTATTTATCAGTATAAGGTAAGCAAACCGCTCAATGTTGATAATGATGTGAAACTTCGATTCTCGACTAACAGCCGGACTGAAGAAGTTTACTATCTGGCAGAAAAAACCGCAGATAAAGAGACCCGCATAACTTCTACAGGCGAAGAAGGTTATAAGGATTATGTGGTTGCAAATGGCGTCAAACTTAGCGGCATTTCCGGCGAATCAAGCGTAGACCTTACTCTGACCGATTTGTATGGCGAATACACTATTACAGCTGTGGCTGCAGGCGGAGGCGGCAGAACGTCTGCAACGACCGTCTTCTTAGGTCTTGACTGGACGACTGTGGCTTCCGGAACTTACTATTTCTTTAACTCGAGCAGAATCGGCATATCATCCAATGCAACCAGTTTGCAGGTATGTACTACCGATGATAAACTGTATCGTTTTAAAGATGTGTTCGGTCTTAATTATCACATGAAAATAAACCTGTTGAATCTTACAGGTAAAGACGCCGGCGGAGAAGAATATACGTTTTTCAGGGTTCCTGTGACGGACACACCGTTTACGTATAATGATAACGCTGTCAGCGTCCGTGATATAGGTTACTGGCAAGGTTCCGATGCATGGATAACCGATAATGGATACGAAAGCGGAATGTATGCAGACTATACCTGTTTTGTTCTCATACAATACTTTGCGGCATCCAATATGGGTTATGGTTATGATGAGTTTATTCCGGATTAAATAGAAATCTATAAATATCCTCATAAAATTAATAGATGAAGAGAAAGAGACGGTTTTTCCGTCTCTTTCGATTTTTTTACGACAATGCGGTGAGAAGTGAAGACCGATGAACTCCCCCGTATGGATTTATTAAAGCCTAATATCAGATATCGACAATTGCGGATTTTTTTATTCCTCATTATATGAGCTACCTGATGCGCTACGAGGGCTGCGCATATGAAAATATTAAAACGTATATACCTTTTTGAAAAACGTATACACCTTTTTGAAAAACGTATATACCTTTTTGGTAAAACGTATATACCTTTTCGGTAAAACGTATATACCTTTTTGGTAAAACGTATATACCTTTTTGAAAAACGTCTAAACCTTTTTGGTAAAACGTCTAAACCTTTTTGAAAAATGTCTAAACCTTTTTGGTAAAACGTCTAAACCTTTTTGAAAAACGTCTAAACCTTTTTGAAAAACGTCTAAACCTTTTTGAAAAATGTACGAAAGCGATATTCTTCATTGCAGAACTTCCCTTAATAATGCGTGCAATGCATGGACAAGATTCGTGTAGTTCGCGGACGAAATTCCCCTCTCACAAAAAAATCTTTGCGTGTATTAAATTTTTGCCTTACATTTGCGCGAAAATTATTGAATATGGAATTCATCGATTTAGTAAATAAAAGATTTTCGGCGCGAAAATACACTTCGCAAAAGGTTGAGCCGGAAAAACTGCAAACGATTCTCGAAGCGGGGAGACTTGCGCCTACTGCCTGTAACAATCAGCCGATAAAGTTGATTATCGTCGAGAGCGACGAAGGCATGGAAAAGCTGAAGAAAGGAGCGAAGACCTTCGAGGCGCCTTTGGCTATAATCGTCTGTTCGAATCAAGACGAATGCTGGAAACGCCCGCACGACCGTAAAAGTTCCGGCGACATCGACGCAAGCATTGTAACCGACCATCTCATGCTTCAAGCGACCGAGTTAGGGCTTGGCAGCGTATGGGTATGCAGTTTCGACCCCGAAATTCTGAGGCGGGAATTTAATATCCCCGCAAATTTCGAGCCTGTAAACCTGCTAATCATCGGATATTCGGCTGATGAAGCCCCAAATCCGAGACATTTTATACGGAAAAATATTAATGATATAGTAATAAAAGAAAGTTTTTAAAATAAATTAAACAGTTAAATTATGGCAATAATGAATTTTGGCGGAATAGAGGAAAATGTAGTTACACGTGAAGAATTTCCTCTTTCCAAAGCAAAGGAAGTGTTAAAGGACGAAGTAATCGCAGTAATCGGTTACGGAGTACAGGGACCGGGACAGTCGTTGAACTTGCGCGACAACGGTTTCAATGTGATTGTAGGACAACGTAAAGGCGGCAAAACATGGGATAAGGCTGTCGCCGACGGTTGGGTTCCCGGCAAAACGCTCTTCGAAATCGAAGAAGCATGCAGCAAGGGAACTATCATTCAATATCTTTTGTCGGATGCGGCTCAGATAGAAGTGTGGAACACAGTAAAACCCCAACTCAGCGCCGGCAAAGCCCTGTATTTTTCTCACGGTTTCGGGATTACGTACAAAGAACGTACCGGAATCGTCCCCCCTGCCGACATCGACGTTATTCTCGTTGCACCGAAAGGGTCGGGCACATCGTTGAGAAGAATGTTTCTCGAAGGACGCGGGTTGAACTCAAGCTATGCTGTTTTTCAAGATGCTACAGGCAAAGCTTTCGACAGAGTGGTAGCTTTGGGAATAGGCGTAGGTTCGGGCTATCTGTTCGAAACCGATTTCAAACGCGAAGTGTATTCCGACCTTACCGGCGAACGCGGAACGCTGATGGGAGCGATACAGGGTCTTCTGCTTGCTCAGTATGAAGTGTTACGCGAAAACGGACATTCGCCTTCGGAAGCGTTCAACGAAACGGTCGAAGAACTGACCCAGTCGCTCATGCCTCTGTTTGCCGAAAACGGGATGGACTGGATGTATGCGAACTGCTCGACCACAGCCCAACGCGGCGCTTTGGACTGGATGACACCGTTCCACGACGCCACAAAACCCGTCTTCGAAAAACTTTACAGAGAAGTCGCCAGCGGAAACGAGGCTCAACGTTCTATCGACAGCAACTCGAAAACAGATTACAGAGAAAAACTCGAAGAAGAGTTGAAAGCCCTGCGCGAAAGCGAAATGTGGAGAACAGGCGCTGTTGTCAGGAAATTGAGACCCGAAAATAATTAATCGACGGCTTAAAGAATGGATAAATTATATATCTTCGATACCACCTTGCGCGACGGGGAACAGGTTCCCGGATGTCAGTTAAATACCGTCGAAAAGATTGAAGTGGCAAAAGCTTTGGAATCTCTTGGCGTGGACGTGATTGAGGCGGGATTTCCCGTCTCAAGTCCCGGAGATTTCAATTCCGTAGTCGAACTGTCCAAAGCTGTAACCTGGCCCGCAATATGCGCCCTCACCCGCGCCGTAGAAAAAGATATCGACGTTGCCGCCGAAGCTTTGCAGTATGCAAAACGAAAACGGATACATACCGGTATAGGCACTTCGGTGTATCATATCCAAAACAAGCTTAACAGCAATCAGGACGAAATAATCGAACGGGCTGTCGCCGCTGTAAAGTATGCAAAGAAATATGTCGAAGACGTCGAATTTTACGCCGAAGATGCGGGACGTACCGACAACGAATATCTTGCACGCGTGGTCGAAGCTGTGATTAAAGCCGGCGCTACTGTCGTCAATATCCCCGACACAACAGGCTATTGCCTGCCTTCGGATTATGCTTCCAAAATCAAGTATCTGATGGAGAACGTCGGCAATGTGCATAAAGCTATCATCTCGACGCATTGTCACAACGACCTCGGAATGGCTACCGCAAATTCGCTGGCAGGGGTCATGAACGGCGCCCGTCAGGTCGAAGCGACGGTCAACGGAATCGGCGAACGTGCGGGAAATACCGCTCTCGAAGAGGTCGTTATGGCGATAAAAAGCCATAAGGAATTTAATGTCGAGACAAACATCAACACAAAGAACATCTGGGAAACAAGCAAACTCGTATCGACTTTGATGAATATGCCCGTTCAACCGAACAAGGCTATCGTGGGACGTAACGCTTTCGCCCATTCTTCGGGCATACATCAGGACGGGGTTCTCAAAAACAGGGAAAACTACGAAATCATCGACCCTAAAGACGTAGGTATCGACGAAAGCTCTATCGTGCTGACGGCAAGAAGCGGACGAGCTGCGTTGAAACATCGTTTCGCCGTCCTGGGCATTGTCAATATTTCGCAGGAAAAATTAGACGAAGTCTATCAACAGTTCCTGTTATTAGCCGACAGGAAAAAAAGCCTGACAGATAGCGATATCCTTGCTCTGATTGGTGAACGGGAGAACGCTCCTCGAAAGATAAAACTCGATTACTTGCAGGTGCTGTGCGGAAAACGTGTGCGGCAAGTGGCTACTATAAGAATAGATATCGCCGGCGAAAAATTCGAAGCTACCGCCTCGGGTAACGGTCCTATCGACGCTTCGATTAAAGCCGTGAAAGAAATAATCAAACGTCAAATGACTATCCAGGAATTTCTGATTCAGGCTATCACTAAAGGTAGCGACGACGTTGGAAAAGTTCATATCCAGGTCGAACATAACGGTAAAATCTATTATGGATTCTCGGCAAATACCGATATCGTTACCGCCTCTGTCGAAGCTTTTATCGATGCGGTAAATAAATTCGATGCAAAAACCGTGAAATGAAATTAATGCCTTTTACGTAATAAGCAAATCGACGACTACACAACGACGAAAATCGGTCGTTGTGGGTTGTCGAAAGCCTCGTTGCAAAGACCGTGCATTGTCCGATGTAGAGACGCAATATATTGCGTCTCCACCGCGTCTGTCACCGTGTCCGTTCTTTGCGTATGCCCTTGCGTTCTTTGCGGTTAAAGTTTTCGACACCCCGCACAATTCCAGTGACGGTACTCCGAATTAACAAGATACCAATGCCGTTGATTTCACAAACGACTGTGCAGATTCATCTATAGTATTTGTCCGAAAAAATAGATACACACACTTTATTATCGAACCTCTTTTACTCCGGTTGCGGCACGATAAACGGTTTTTTGAATGTAATATTGTTATTGCGTGATACTTCCAGTTCCTCGAACAGTAGCGCATCGGGGACAATGTACGTGGCAAAATGTCCAAAAGAGTGAGTATTGTATATCAATTCGTGATTCGAAGCTCCAAGCGTTCGTTTGTACGAACGGATATTGAAATCGGGCAAAATCGCGCCGCGCAGTAACTCTTCACGACCATCGGCGACGTATATCCTGTAAATCGACAAAGGCGTGTTTCCTCTGTATCGGCGCAC
>JAIRLF010000099.1 GCA_031259655.1 Prevotellaceae bacterium | reverse complement strand
ATTTCGATGCTAAGCGTAGCAACCGATTTCAGACCTTTGGCGACATTCAGGGAATAATTACGGATTCGTATTTTTTGTTCGACGCCCTCGTTTTGAAGGACGTCGGAGATGATATACGGCAAATCTTCAGCCGTAACATTCTCTTTGCGGTCGCTAAGTTCGATTACGCGGTCTGTAACGAGCTGCATTGCTTCGGAATCGAGAGGAATACCCATCTCCTCAAGGTTTTTGAGGATATTCGATTTCCCCGATGTTTTGCCGAGCGCGTATTTGCGGACTCTTCCGAATCGTTCGGGAAGGAGGTCGTTGTAATACAGTTTGTCTTTGTTATCGCCGTCGGCATGGACGCCGCAAGCCTGCGTAAAAACATTTTCGCCGACAACCGGTTTGTTTGCCGGTATACGTATTCCCGAAAATGTCTCCACCATTTTCGACAAAATAGTCAATTTACTTTCGATTACATTTAATTGTCTGTCGGTATGGTCTTTGATTGCGGCGACTATGCTTGCCAAAGGCGTATTGCCCGCGCGTTCGCCAAGACCGTTGACCGTTGCATGAATGCCTTTTACTCCGGCTTTCACTGCCGCCAAAGTGTTGGCAACAGCAAGGTCGTAATCGTTATGTGCGTGGAAATCAAAATGAATATCGGGATAGCGGCGACACATTTCGCTACAGAAATAAAATACTTCGTCGGGCGACAATATTCCCAGCGTATCGGGCAACATGATACGCTGTATTGGCATGTCTTTCAAACGGTCAACTAAATAAAACACATACCCTTTGGAATGGCGCATACCGTTGCTCCAGTCTTCGAGATAGATATTGGCTTTCATCTCCGATTTCGCAAGCAGGTCTGCGATTTTGTCGATGTCGAAAATATGCTCTTCCGGCGTCTTGCGCAGTTGTCCTATAAGATGTTTGAGCGAGCCTTTGCTCAAGAGGTTCACCACTTTCGCTCCTGCCTCGCGTATCCATTCGACAGATTTTGTGCCGTCGATAAAAGCGAGGACTTCAATCTGTTCCTGACGGTTATTTTTGTCTGCCCATTTGGTGATTCGCCGCACTGCTTCCAATTCGCCCGCCGAAACGTGCGCCGAAGCGATTTCGATACGGTCGACTTTCACCTCTTCGAGCAAAAGCCGCGATATGTGCAGTTTTTCGGATGCGGTATACGCCACTCCCGAAGTCTGTTCCCCGTCGCGCAGGGTGGTATCCATTATTTCGATTTGCATAAGCCGGAGTTATAATACGGAATATCAGTCTTTCAGTTTGCTTATCCGTTCAAAAAGATTGTGTGTTTGACTTAACAAATCGGCGCGCAAAGTCCTGTAATGCTGTTTTACCAATTTCGGATTATCTTTGCCGTCGGGATGATTTGCCCGCTGAATCATGAGATTATACATATCTACCGCATCTTCGATGACAGAATATGCCTTGTTGTCGTTTTGCTTGGGATTAAGCAATATAAACAGTTGACTGTCGGAGATAACTTCGCTAACCAAATAAACGATATCCTTTTTTAAATTTCTAATACTTGCCATTTTTTTATCTTTAAAATATTAATTTGTAATTACTTTTTTGCAATGAGATGAATAAATTCTTCCCGTGTACGGTTATCTTTGAGAAACACTCCGGTGAATGCCGAAGTAACCGTTACGGAATTTTGTTTTTGGACGCCGCGGATTTGCATACACATGTGCGCCGCTTCGACAACTACTGCTACGCCCAAAGGATTCAATGCCTTATGTATACAATCGCGAATTTCGAGCGTCAGACGTTCCTGCACCTGTAACCGGCGCGAAAAGGCGTCGACAACCCGCGCTATCTTGCTCAATCCGGTGATATACCCGTTGGGAATATACGCCACATGAACTTTGCCATAGAACGGAAGCATGTGATGTTCGCATAAGGAATACATCTCAATATCCTTAACAAGAACCATTTGTTTGTATTCTTCCTTAAATTTCGCCGAGTTTAGCACCGCAGTAGGGTCGATGTCATAACCTTGCGTGAGGAACTGCATTGCACGCGCCACCCGTTTCGGAGTTTTCAGCAAGCCTTCGCGTTCGCTGTCTTCGCCAAGCAGTTCTACAATTTGCTTGTATAAAACGCCTAACTGCTTTGTCTTTTCTACGTCTTCGGGCTTCTGCAGTTTCTCGTATCCTTCGCTGTCGTTGAATATCTGCATTCAAACAAGTTTCAAGAGTTCTTTTATTAAATTATCGGCGCCTTCGGCGATTTGTTCGATACCGGCGTCGAGCATGTACCCGGGTGTTGAAACGAGCTTGTATTTTTCGTCTACAACTGTTTCTCCGTGTGTTGTTACGACGTGTTTTGCTCCGTTCTTTTCGACGGCTTCCGAAGCGTCGCCGGCAGCGCCAAGTGTGATTTTGCAGCCTTTGAAGACTTTCGCCAACAACACAGGCGATATGCACATCGCTCCGACGGGCTTTTTCAGTTCATTAGCTTTGAGCAAAACTTTTTCCAACTCGGGGATAACAGAATAGTTTTCGCCTTTGTACGCAAAGTCGGAAAGATTCTTTGCCGCGCCGAATCCCCCGGGAAGAACGATTGCGTCGAACTTTTCGGGATTGAGTTCCGAGAGCGGTAAGGCTTGCCCTCTTGCAATACGCGACGATTCCGCAAGAATATTTCTCTTTTCCTTCACTTTAACGCCGGTATAATGATTTACAACATCCGTCTGTTCTTTATCCGGCGCAAAGACCGAATATTCGCATCCCGCTTTCTTTATTGCCAATAATGCAAGAGTAGCTTCGTGTATTTCCGAACCGTCCGATACTCCACAACCAGAGAGAATTACTGCAACTTTTTTCATCTTTTTTATGTCATTTTCTTATACAAAATCGGGTACAAATTTAAAGGATAATTTTTAAATGACAAATCAAAGCGAATATTAAGGGTGTTAAGAAGTAGGGGCGGGGCTTGCCCCCGCCCTAAAGGGCTGAATTTTTAAATCGACGTAGTCAAAACTCTAAATCAAATAGCACAAGGCAACGCAACCCGCTTGTAGATTGTTGCTTATACACCAGCCGGCATCGCCCAAATCTAAAATCTAAAATCGTAAATCTAAAATCGTAAATCTACAATCGTAAATCTACAATACAAAAGCGCTTATGACGGCTCTGTGGTCAGAGGGATAATCCCGAATGACGATATCGCTTTCGGGTGTTTTTTCGCCTGCGATTTCGGATTTGAGGACGGTAATCTGTTCGTCTTCACCCCAAAACAGGACAAAATCAATACGGTCTAAAACATCATTCTCTGCCGGTCGGGGCGTCCATGTATGTCCCGGACAGGCTACTTCGTCGGGGTGAATCACCCTGTACGAATCTTTTATTCCGGTCTGTTCGTGCAGATTTTTCGTAACAGGCCATGCTACGGGGATTTTACACAAGCCGGCTGTCGCCGCACGCTCTGTCCAGTCGAGACACGAAGGTTCGTTAAAATCGCCGGTGAGGAATATTGGTATTTTATCAGCCTGAGCGGTTTTTATTTCGGCGATAGTAAGTTCGACGTCGTCTTTGCGTGCGTTCCATGCCGACGCGATTGCTTCTTCTTCGGTGTGCAAGGTTCCGCCGCAATATTCGATGCCGTTAAGCCGGTACGGTTCGTACGGACAGTGATTTAGATGTTGATTGAACATCCAGACATACTTGTTGTCGCCGATTTGAAGTTTCGCTCCTGTTTTCGAGGCGCTGAGGGCTACAATGGGATATTTGCTGATAATAGCGCAACTTTTCCCTAATAAAGTCTTGTATGTGTGCACCGAAGACCATCCAAGACTTTTGGCTATGGTTGCGGCGGCGGCGTTCGCGTCTTCCTGTATCCCGACAATGTCGGCTTCGCTTTCTTTGATTACGGCGATAGTGCGTTCGATAGATTTTCCGCCTCCTCCCCAGATGTTGAAACTCATCACGCGCAATGTGTCTCCGGTAGCGGCATAAGCCTCAGGCGAAGGGGGCGTCGCCAGTATGTTGTCTGAGACGACGCAGCAAAGAAATATCGTTATAAAAACAGTTAATCGATTCATATCTTTTTACAATACTTAGAATTATCTTTAAAAAATTTCATGCAAAGATATAACATTTTTTCATACAATCGCCTGAATTGTGATTTTTTTGATTGTCTAAGTCCTGATTTGTTTGATTGGTTGAGGGATTTGTGGTTTTTCAAATCTCTGAGAATGCGCGGGTCTTACAAACATGGGGGGATTACTTCGCCGGCGCAGCCACTTTTAGTTCTTAACTTTTAGTTCTTAACTCTAAAAAATGCGCCACTTTTAGTTCTTAACTTTTAGTTCTTAACTCTAAACGGCTGTCATTCCCACGATAGAAGCGGAGATTAGAGCGGCGAGAGTACCACCGAGCAGCGCCCTCATTCCGAAAATCGAGAGTGTAGCTCTCTGGTTTGGAGCGATTGAGCCGATTCCTCCGATTTCGATACCTACCGAAGCGAAGTTAGCAAAACCGCATAAGACATACGTCGCTATTATAGCCGATTTGGTTTCGGCAAAGGCATTTGTCGCCAACATTTCCGACAGTTCGCTATATCCGACAAATTCGGTAAGAATAATTTTCTGTCCCAACAGTTGTCCGACTAAGTGGATATCCTGAGTAGCGACGCCGGTAAGCCAGACGACCGGAGCGAAAATGTATCCGAGAATAAGTTGCATCGACAATGCCGTGTGACGTCCTTCGGTGAGGCGCGACACTATCGCGTTGGGAGTTTCGTCGAACGAACAGAACATCGCAGCGACGGCAAGCAACAGCGACAACACGCCGAAACCGATTGCATAACGCTTGACCCGCGACAATTTGATTCGCGACGGTTTGCCTGTGCGCACAACAATAGCCAAATATGACGCGCAAACGCCGACAACGGCAAGACAGAACAACAGCGCCGACATCAACCGAAAACCTCCCAGATACGATATGATACTGTTTCCTCCGGCAATCAGGGCGTAGAAGACAAGCAGCATCGCTGCGACATTTCCAGCAAGTTTAAATCCGTCGATTGTACCGATGCTGATAGCTTCGAGAACATTTGCGCCGAGTTTGTCTCTCGCGATTTCGACGTTTTGCTCTACCGTTTCCGTTTGCGGGACTAATATTTTCGATATCGCCACTGCTCCGGGCGCCGCCATTACCGACGCCGTCAGCAGGTGTCGGGCAAACTGCACTTCGAGTTCGTGTATTCCGTTTCCGAGCATCCCGATATACGCCGCCAGGACGCCTCCCGCCATCGTAGACATTCCGGCAGTCATCACAAGCATCAGTTCCGATTTTGTCATCTTCGCGATATACGGTTTCACGACTAAAGGCGCTTCGTTCATGCCGACAAAAATATTCGCCACCGTCGACAAGCTTTCCGCTCCCGACAACTTTATCAGGCGCGACATCAACCATGCAAACAGCCATACGATTTTCTGCAATATTCCAAGATAAAACAGCAAACTCGTGAATGCCGAAAAGAAAATAATAGTAGGCAAAATCTGGAAAGCAAAGATATAACCGAACTTGTTTGTATCGACAAAAGCGCCAAACAGAAACTCGCTTCCCGCCTTTGTCCAACCAAGTACGGCGACAAAACACGAACCGAAGAAGTTGAAAAAATCCTGTACCGGAGCGACAAACATCACCAAAAAAGCAATAACAATCTGTATAATCAGGCTTTTTATGACGATATTCCAGGATATTGCTTTACGGTCGACGCTGAACAGCCATGCGATAAATATCAACACCGCTATTCCAAACATCGCCCTTGCACAGTTGAAAATTATTTGCTCGTTCATATCTGATTTTTCGTTATTCGTTCAATAAGTTTTTCCGGAGAGATATTATTTTCGATTTTACCGTTTTCGACGTATGAAATACGTCCTGTTTCTTCGGAGACGACCACAGCGACAGCGTCGGTAATTTCCGTAATACCAAGAGCTGCACGGTGTCGCATTCCGAAATATGCCGGGACATCCATATTTTCGCTCGAAGGCAATATACATCTCGCCGCATAGATTTTGTTGTCGAGAATAATCACGGCGCCATCGTGCAGAGGAGCGTTTTTGAAGAAAATATTTTCCAAAAGCCTGACGTTCATCTGCGCGTCGATAATGTCTCCCGTTTCCACATATATCTGCAACGAGGAAATACGTCCGATAACAATCAAGGCTCCGGTGCTTTTTTCGGACATGTTCGAGCAGGCTTCGGCGATGATTTGCGCCATGAACGTGCGGGATTGTATGCTGTCTTTACCCGAAAAGAACCGGCGGAGAATAGAATTTCGCGAACGGGCAATGTAAGTTGTCCCGACATGCAACAGAAACCTCCGTATCTCCTGTTGAAACAGGATGATAATAGCAATCACGCCGACGCCGATAAACTGTCCGAGTATCATGCTCATCAGCTCCATTTTCAGCGCTTTGACGAGCAAATAAATGACATAAAACAGTATCACGGCGAGGAAAATATTTAATGCCGCCGTACCTTTTATTAACTTGTATACCTGATACAGGAGGAAAGTTACCATCAGGATATCAAGGATGTCGATGTACGAAAAATTTATAAAATCCATTACTTCGAATATTTTTTTATTTCTAAATACACTTTTATCGTATGAGACGCTTCTTCGACATCGTGAACCCTCAAAATGTCGGCGCCGTTGCGCAAAGCTACGACATTTCCGGCAATCGTGGCAGCCAGTGCCTCTTCGGGAGTGATATTTAGCTGTTTATAGAACATTGATTTGCGCGATAAACCCACAAGTACGGGCTGTTCGAGGATTTTGAACGCGTCGAGTTTGGCAAGGAGTTCGTAATTGCCGTCGAGTGTTTTGGCAAATCCGAATCCCGGGTCGATGATTATATCGACGACTCCGGCTTCGCGCAACTGTTCTTTTTTATTTACGAAATACGAAATTATGTCGAAAACAATATCTTCGTACGTACAGTTTTCGCTGTTTTGCATTGTTTGTGGCGTACCGCGCGTATGCATCACGATGTAGGGCAATCTGTTTTTTCCGACATAAGTAATCATTCGATTATCGAAATCTCCAGCCGAAATATCGTTGACGATGAATGCGCCGAACTCTTCGTAGAGTTGTCGCACGATATTTGCACGAAAAGTGTCCACCGAAACGACAGCCTCGGGAAAATGTTTTTTCACCAGAGCTATAGCCGGTCTCAAGCGGTCATATTCTTCCGCCTCGTCGACAAGCGCGGCGTCGGGACGCGACGAATATGCGCCGATATCAATAATCGTTCCGCCTTCGCGGATAATAGTTTCCGTGCGATTCAGAATCTCCTTTTCGCCCGACGCACGGCTATTTGCGTAAAACGAATCCGGGGTTACGTTCAATATCCCCATCACCACAGGCACAGACAAATCTATCAACTTGCCTCCACAATTTATTGTCCTTTTCTTATTAAAAACCATAATCCATTAACTTTCATATCTGCACATTAATTTCGGAATCATCCTTTTCTTCCATTCTTCAAACACGCCTTCGTTGATTTTGTCTCGGGCTTCGTTCGTGAGATGTAAGTAGAATGCAAGATTATGGATACTTGCAATTTGCGCTCCTAACATTTCTTTCGAGATGAACAGGTGCCGCAAATAGGCTTTGGAATAACATTTATCAACAAACGAGACGCCATCAGGGTCAATTGGCGAAAAATCGTGTTCCCACTTTTTGTTTCTGATATTGATAATGCCTTCCGAAGTGAACAACATTCCATTTCGACCGTTTCGCGTAGGCATCACGCAGTCGAACATATCAATTCCGCGAGCAATGCTTTCGAGAATATTTGCCGGCGTTCCGACGCCCATAAGGTAACGCGGCTTATCGCCGGGGAGGATGGAATTGACGATTTCTATCATCTCGTACATAACTTCTGCCGGCTCTCCAACCGACAACCCGCCAATGGAATATCCGTCGCGATCGAACGAGGCGGCATGTTCTGCTGCACGCTGTCGCAATTCGGGATAAACACAGCCTTGAACGATTGGAAAAACAGTCTGTTCGTATCCGTAGAGAGGTTCTGTTTCGTCGAACCGTTTCAGACATCTTTCCAGCCATTGTTGAGTAAGCGTCAGCGATTTATTTGCGTAATTATAATCTGCAGTTCCCGGAGTACATTCGTCGAGCGCCATGATAATGTCGGCGCCGATAATTCGTTGTGTATCCATAACATTTTCGGGCGAAAAAAAATGTTTCGACCCGTCGATATGCGATCTGAAAGTACAGCCTTCGGGCGTGATTTTGCGGTTTGCTGCCAGCGAAAACACCTGAAATCCCCCGCTGTCGGTAAGCAATGGTTTGTCCCATGCGACAAAACGGTGAAGTCCACCGGCTTCTTTTATAATATCCAATCCGGGGCGGAGATATAAATGATAAGTATTTCCCAGTATAATCTGCGCTTTGATATCGTCTTCGAGTTCTTTGTGAAAAACGCCTTTCACTGTCCCGGCAGTCCCAACAGGCATGAAAACCGGCGTATTGATAATGCCGTGAGCGGTAATTATTTTCCCTGTTCGCGCCTTCGTTCTGCCGTCGCCTTTTATTCGTTCAAATTTCATCTAATCGTCTAAAAATTTTTTGCAAAGGTAGAAGTATAGAAATAATTGACAAAATTTTTCCGACAGAATTGACAAATTTTGACGACATCTAATCAAAAGGCGGGAATTTTCACCAATATATGCCGATAAATTATATCTCAAAAAATGTTCCTTTTGTTTGCATCTCCTTTTTGTTATATTTTTGATTTGCAATGTTATAACTTTTTTCAGACATTTTGGAATACATGGTAGATTGAATAACAAATATACCCGACAAACTTGACAGGTTCTTAAAAACCTGTCAAGTCTCACTTTCGGGTACAAATGACGTTATTATTGCTATTTTTTATTTTCCAGAATAGCCCGTACTTCTTTGACCGGCAGTTTTGTCAAATTCATTTGATAAATAATATACAGAAAATCTATTCGCCCGTCATAATTACTTCGATTAGATTTTTGGCATCTATAATAGCTTTTGCTTTATTTCGTATGTCGTCGGGAGTAATGGCGTTCAATGTTTTCACGTAATCGGAATACCGGTCGTATCTGAGGCGGTAGAAATCAGTGATAGTCGAACTCCAGTACGAATTTTCCTGTTC
>JAIRLF010000029.1 GCA_031259655.1 Prevotellaceae bacterium | reverse complement strand
CCAAGATATTTGATTGCTTCGACATACGACAGTCGTTCGTGTTCCATGATGAACGACACGACATTACCGCCTTTTCCGCAACCGAAACATTTGAACAGTCCTTTCGTCGGCGACACCGTAAACGACGGCGTTTTTTCGTCATGGAACGGACATCGGGCGATGAAATTCACGCCGCGACGTCGCAAAGTGATGAAATCGCCGACAACATCAACGATATCGGCAACATCGATTATTTTCTCTATCGTTTGCGGGTCAATCATGCGAGTGTTACGATTTTTCTCTGACGAGTTTCACAAAATCGTCGAAAAGGAAATCGGCGTCTGTCGCGCCGCTTGCCGCTTCGGGATGGAATTGAGCCGAAAAGAACGGTTTTGTCCTGTGCCGTATTCCTTCGTTCGAACCGTCGTTCATATTGACAAACAGTTCCTCCCAATCGTTGTCCAAGCCCGACGGGTCAACAGCATAACCGTGATTCTGCGCCGTTATCAGACACCTGTTCGTGCCGACCATACGCACGGGCTGGTTGTGGCTCCGATGTCCGTACTTCAGCTTGTAGGTCTTTGCTCCGGCGGCTATTGAAAGAAGTTGGTTTCCCATGCATATTCCGAAAATGGGTTTGTCGTCGGCAAACGCTTTCCGCAACCGTCCGATGGTTACGTCGCAGTGAGCAGGGTCGCCGGGACCGTTCGATATGAAAAGCCCGTCGTATTCGACAGTCGAAAAATCGTAGTCCCAGGGCACAATGATTACTTCGAGATTGCGTTTCAGCAGGCATCTGATGATATTGTGTTTCACGCCGCAATCAATCAGGACAATGCGTTTGTCGCCTGTGCCGTGACGTATCACTTCGCGACAACTTGCCAAAGCGACCTGATTTTCGGTCGCCGGGTCGTACAGTTCCGTTTCGTTGTCGGGGTTATCCGTAATCATACCTTTCATCGAACCTCTTTCCCTGAGGATTTTGGTCAGTTCGCGAGTGTCGACGCCTTGAATTGCCGGCACCTTATATGTCCTCAGCCAGTCGTGGAGACTTTGTTTTGAGTTCCAGTGGCTGTGTTCGTCGGAATAGTCGGATACAACTAATCCCGAAATCTGTATTTTCTCCGACTCGAAGAAAAGCGACAAATTTTCGGTCATTATGTCTTCGGGAACACCGTAATTGCCAATCAACGGATATGTTGTGACAAGAATTTGCCCAAGATACGAAGGGTCGGTGAGACTTTCGGGATAACCAACCATGGCAGTGTTAAAAACAACCTCGCCCGAAGCGAAAGTGTCTTCGCCAAAGGAGGTTCCGCTAAACTTTGTTCCGTCTTCAAGAACAAGATAAACAGGCTTATTTCTTTGCATAATACTATTCAAAATACGCCGCAAATTTACGCAAAAGTTTCGATATCGGAATTTTTGTGAAAAGATATATGCTTTTTTAATAACCGACTTTTGATACAGTCTCTACAAATCGACGTCCTCGGCGACCACAGCATTGTCCACCCCACACGTCCTCTGTCTACAGTTTATGGTTTAAAACTTTCCTCTCGTAACTGTAAAATTTCTCGCTTTTAAATTCGGAGTAATTTAATTGTCGGAGAATGTTTATCAGGTTTTTATAATGAGCGGCGCAGGCTTCGTAACTATCGAATACCGACTCCGCGCGGCAAATTTCGAGTACAAGGTCGAGCATATATTTTTGACGTTCTATTGGCGTAGATGCATCGATTTTGTCGAAGGCATCCTGCTGTAGAATCACAAAATCGATAAGTTCCGACTTCCAAAAGCGGTCGTGATAGTCTAAAGGCACGCCGTCGTCGCCTAAGATATTGATTTGTTCGGCAGCCTCTTTACCCTTCAGGATAATGTTTTTGCTTTCGGCAATTCGTTCGGGCCAGTTTTCCTCTACTGTTGTATTCAAATATTCGAGTATTTCGGGATATTCGAGATATTTGGAATAGCTGTCGATAGGGTCAACGGCGGGATATCGTTTACTGTCGGCGCGCGATTGAGCAAGAGCATAGAAACAGCGGGCGACCTTTTTAGTCGATTCCGTAACAGGTTCTTTGAGATTTCCTCCTGCCGGCGACACCGTTCCTATAAAAGTTACCGAACCGCTTTTGCCGTTATCCAGCACGACATATCCTGCTCGGGAATAAAAATTGGAAATGATAGCCGACAAATCCATCGGAAAAGCATCGGCGCCGGGCAATTCTTCCAGTCGGTTACTCATCTCCCTGAGCGCCTGCGCCCAACGCGATGTCGAATCAGCCAAAAGAAGTATTTTCAGCCCCATCGACCTGTAATATTCGCCCAAAGTCATCGCCGTATATACCGAAGCCTCGCGCGCTGCAACCGGCATGTTCGACGTATTGCATATAATTATAGTACGTTCCATTAAACGTCGTCCGGTGCGCGGGTCGTCGAGTTTCGGAAACTCCATGAATATCTCCACCACTTCGTTAGCTCTTTCGCCGCAAGCCGCCATGATGATTATATCCGCTTCCGCCTGTTTAGCAAGAGCATGCTGCAGGACTGTCTTTCCCGAACCGAAAGGACCCGGGATAAAGCCCGTACCGCCTTCGGCTATAGGGTTGAAAGTGTCGAAGATACGCACTCCCGTTTCCATTACTCTGAACGGGCGCGGTTTATCTTTGTAGCATGTAATCGGCACTTTGACAGGCCATTTTTGCACCATTGTCACTTCTCGGTCGTTGCCTTCGCTGTCGGTCAACACTGCGATAACGTGATTTATCGTGTAACTGCCTGCCGCTGCTATGCTTTTCACCGTATAGTCGCCTTCGAATTTGAAAGGCGTCATTATCTTGTGAGGCAAACTGTTTTCGAGGACTTCGCCCAACCAACTGCCAGCCCTCGCTGTATCGCCCTCGTTTACAAGAGGAATAAAATCCCATTCTACGGTATTGTCCAAAGCTTCGGTATATTCGCCTCTTTGAAGGAAAACGCCTTCCATGGTTTTGAGGTTGTTTTGCAAACCGTCGTATATACTCGAAAGTATTCCGGGACCCAACGAGACTTCGAGCATGTGTCCCATAAATTCCACATCGCAACCCGTTTTCAATCCGCGAGTGCTTTCGAATACTTGCACAAATACCTTTTTACCAATAACTTTAATCACCTCAGCCATCATCCGGATATCGCCCGAACTCACGAAACAAATTTCGTTTTGCGCTACAGGACCGTCAACTTCCACAGTCACAAGGTTTGATATTATTCCCGATACTTTTCCTCTTGTCATAATCTTTTTATCAAATCATCAATTAATTTTCGAAACATTTTTTTTCCATTTTCGTTGTCCAACGTCAACCACCGGTCGGCAATATATGCTTTCTGCAATATTCCAAGCGCCACATCTACACTGAAATATTCCATGAGATTAATTTCGTCAATCTGTTTCCAGCGCAGCATATCCAATTTAT
>JAIRLF010000339.1 GCA_031259655.1 Prevotellaceae bacterium | reverse complement strand
CAGAACCCCCAAAGTGGGGGAAGTACAAAAATTAAAATCGGAATGGCGACAGTGAAATATCACGCGCCGCATTATCAAAAAAATAAATTATTAAATTATGTCAAATTAAATTAAAAGTTAAAAAAATGAGAAATATAAAATATATAAAAAAATGGGTGATTGGAATAATGTCATTATCAATCACAATTATGTCGACAGCGCCCGTAATTGGGCAAGACGCAGTGGAAACTTCGGCAGGAGTTGACCTTGTGAGTAAATATGTATGGAGAGGTGTCAGTCAAGGCGTAGGAGCAAGTATCCAACCATCGCTTGGGCTTAGTTACAAAGGGTTTTCGTTGGGAGCATGGGGTTCGGTTTCGTCGAATCCTGTTCCTTACGAACTTGATTTTTCGGTTGGATATTCCGTCGGAATATTTTCGATAGGCATCACCGATTATTATTGGAATGGTTCCGAAGGCTCGTTTTTCGACTATCATGTCGATAATCATTTGTTCGAAGGTAATCTTGCGTTTTCGTTTGGCGAGAAATTTCCTTTGACGCTTTCGTGGAACACATTTTTCGCCGGCAACATGGATAAGGACGAAGACGGGAAACGGCTGTATTCGACGTATATCGAAGCGGCTTACGATTTTTCGCTTGGAGGGTTGGACTTTACCGCCTCGATAGGCGCAGCGCCCTGGGATTCGTATGCATGGCTGGTTCCGGCGAACGGCAAATCGGGATTTCAGATTTCGTCGATATCGCTGACCGGGTCGAAAAAGATAGAAATCACGCCGACATTTTCGGTGCCGCTGTTTGTACAGTGTATCTTTTCGCCGGCAACGGATGCATCTCATTTAGTAGTAGGATTTTCATTTTAAATAATTAAACATTAAAATTTGTAGAAATATGAAAAAGATTGAAGCAATAATTCGGAAGACCAAATTTGAAGATGTCAAAGAGGCGCTTTTGGAAGCCGACATCGAATGGTTCTCCTATTATGATGTTCGCGGGGTTGGAAAGACCCGTCAGGAGCGAATTTATCGCGGGGTGGTGTACGACACAAGTTACATCGAACGCACGTTACTTACCATCGTTGTGCGCGACATAAATCTGGAGCGCACAGTGGACGCAATCTTGAAAACCGCGCAAACGGGTGAAATTGGCGACGGGCGGATTTTTATATCTACTGTTGACGATTCTATACGTATACGTACGGGTGAACGTGGCGATATATCTTTGTACAACCCTAAATAATCAGTAATGTTAAATTTTAATAAAGAAAAAAAAGATGAAAGCATATTTTAAGTCTCTACATGGACGATTCGTATTAGCTGTATTGACAGTTGTTGCCGGGATGATTTGTATTTCGCGGCTATCGGCTCAGGACACTGTTACTTCCACGACGGATGCACTTGCCGTTGTTTCCGAGGTTGTTACAATTTCCGCGACGCCCGAAGAGGGCGCGTGTCCGGGCGAACTGTCGAAAACGATAGAAAGCAACGGGCTGTCGCTCGATACTGTCTGGATGCTGCTTGCGGCGATGTTGGTGTTCTTTATGCAACCCGGGTTTGCTCTGGTCGAAGCCGGTTTCACGCGTACCAAAAACACCGCTAACATTCTGATGAAAAATTTCCTCGACTTTTCGCTGGGCTCGCTGCTGTTCTTCTTCATTGGGTTCGGCGTCATGTTTGGGGAAGGCGGAATTATCGGTACGCCTAATTTCGGTAATCTGGATGCGCTGAAAGGCGTTGTGGACTTGCCCATCGAAGGGTTTCTGATTTTCCAGACAGTGTTTTGCGCCACAGCCGCCACTATTGTGTCGGGAGCGATGGCTGAACGGACGAAGTTCCACATGTATCTGGCATATACCGTCTGTATCAGCGTGCTGATTTATCCCGTTTCAGGGCATTGGACCTGGGGAGGCGGATGGTTGATGAATGGCGAAGAGGGCAGTTTCATGATAGACACCTTCGGCGCTGCGTTTCATGATTTTGCCGGTTCGACCATTGTACACTCCGTCGGCGGTTGGGTAGCGCTTGTAGGAGCCGCCATACTGGGACCGCGTATCGGTAAATACGGCAGGGACAGGAAGTCGAAAGCCATTCCGGGTCACAACCTCACTATTGCCGCTCTGGGTGTGTTTATTCTGTGGTTTGGCTGGTTCGGGTTCAATCCGGGTTCGCAGTTAGCCGCTTCGGGCGAAGACAACCGCGTAGCCATTTCGCACGTGTTCCTCACCACAAACCTTGCCGCCGCTGCGGGCGGGTTCTTCTCGCTGCTGATGGCATGGATGAGATACAAGAAACCCTCGCTTTCGCTCACACTCAACGGCGTGCTGGCGGGACTGGTCGGCATCACTGCCGGCTGCGACCTCGTATCGCCCTGGGGAGCGATTATTATCGGCGGTTTGTGCGGTATAATCATGGTGCTCTCGGTAGAAATCATCGACAAGGTGTTGAAGATTGACGACCCTGTGGGTGCAGCATCCGTTCACGGGACATGCGGTTTCTTCGGCACTGTCTTTACCGGTCTGCTTGCTGTCGACGGCGGGCTGTTCTACGGCGGAGGCGCGGGTCTGTTCTTTGCACAGCTGTTTGGCGCTGTGGTAATAGGCATTTGGGCTATCGCAGCAGGTTATATTGTGTTCAAAGCTCTCGACCTTATCTTTGGTCTGCGCGTGTCGAAACGCGTCGAAGAAGAAGGATTGGACGTTTACGAACATGGAGAAAGCGCATATAACTAAACTATTTATATATTTGTCGGCGGTTCCGACATCAAGAACTGCCGGCAATATTTTGAAAATAAACGAGATGTTAGTCTAGTTGTAATTATATAAAAGTCGGTTTTTTTTACGCATCCGGTTAGTTCGGATGAATTAACCGGATGACCGTAAAAAAATCGAAAATTTGTTGAAAATAAATGTAAAGAAACGTAAATAGATAATAAATAATTTTTGTAAACATAAATAAAATAAACCATGTCATTAAGATTTAAAGTTATTAGCGAGGCAATCAAGCGTAAGGCTGTTGCCGTGAATGCTCCGGAAGGTTATTCTACCGATTATTTCGGAGACAATGTGTTTAACAACGAAAAGATGCTCAAGTATCTGCCTAAGAAGTCGTACGACGCTTTGCTCGACACGATGCAGAACGGCACCTTCCTCGACAACGAAACAGCGGATTCGGTCGCCGAAGGGATGAAAAAATGGGCGCGTGAAAAGGGCGTAACTCATTATACGCACTGGTTTCAGCCGCTTACCGGCGGCACTGCCGAGAAACACGACGCTTTTATCGACCCCGACGGAAAGGGCGGCGTCGTCGAAGAGTTCTCGGGCAAACTGCTTATCCAGCAAGAACCCGACGCTTCGAGTTTCCCAAGCGGAGGCATACGCAACACTTTCGAAGCGCGCGGTTATTCCGCATGGGACCCGACTTCGCCCGCGTTTATTGTGGACGATACGCTCTGTATCCCTACTATTTTCATCTCGTACACAGGCGAAACTCTGGACTACAAGGCTCCGCTGCTGAAAGCTCTGGCGGCTGTGGATAAGGCTGCTACAGAGGTCTGTCATTATTTCAACTCGAATGTAACGAAAGTTTTTTCGTATTTGGGTTGGGAACAGGAATATTTTTTGGTTGACGAAGCTCTATGGGCTGTACGTCCCGATTTGGTACTCACAGGACGTACTCTCTTAGGACACGAAAGCGCTAAAAATCAACAGTTGGAAGACCATTATTTCGGCTCTATCCCAACACGTGTGGCGGCTTTCATGAAAGACCTCGAGTTCGAAGCTCTCAAACTCGGTATCCCTCTCAAAACACGCCACAACGAGGTTGCCCCGAATCAGTTCGAACTTGCTCCCGTTTACGAGGAAACGAATCTTGCTAACGACCATAACATCCTGTTGATGTCGATAATGAAGAAGGTCGCTCGCCGTCACTGTTTCCGCGTACTTTTACACGAAAAACCTTTCAAAGGCATAAACGGTAGCGGTAAGCATAACAACTGGTCGCTGGGAACTAACACGGGCGTCAATCTGCTGTCTCCCGGAAAAACAACGGACGACAAACTGCGGTTTATCGCTTTCGTTGCCAACGTGCTGATGGCTGTATGGAGACACAACGGACTGCTTAAAGCGAGTATTTCGAGCGCAACGAATGCTCACCGTCTCGGCGCAAACGAAGCTCCTCCGGCTATCATCTCTATATTCCTCGGTTCGCAGATTTCGGCTGTGCTGAACGATATCGAACAGGGCGTTAATACTATCAAAATGGACGGTAAACAAAGCCTGAAATTCGATATATCGCATATCCCCGAACTGTTGATTGACAACACCGACCGTAACCGTACATCGCCCTTTGCGTTCACAGGCAACCGGTTTGAGTTTCGCGCAGTGGGTTCGTCGGCAAACTGCGCCGGCGCTATGATTGCTCTGAATACGGCTGTGGCGGAACAACTTATCGAATTTAAGAAAGAAGTCGATGCAAAGATTGCCGCAGGCGCTATTAAAGAGAACGCTATCCTGGACATTGTTCGAGAATATGTTATCAAAAGCAAGGCAATACGTTTCGACGGAAATAACTACAGCGACGAATGGAAAGCCGAAGCCGAAAAACGCGGTCTCGATTGCGAAACTTCGGTGCCGCTGATTTTCGACCGCTTCCTTACCGAAGATACCGTAAAGATGTATGCTAAGGCAAATGTCTTGAGCCATAAGGAAATCGAAGCGCGTGTCGAAGTTGAATACGAGACATATACTAAGAAAATCCAAATCGAAGCGCGCGTACTCGGAGATATTGTCTCGAACCATATTATTCCCGTTGCATCACGTTATCAGGAAATTCTGCTGAGTAAAATCGAAAAGGTCAGCCGTTTGTTCCCCGATAAGCTGGAAAAGATTGCGAAAGCGGATATCGAAACAGTAGAGAAAATCTCCGAACATGTTAATCAGGTCAGAGATTTGACCGCCGAACTTGTCGACGCCCGCAAGGTCGCCAACAAGGTTGTCGATGTGCGCGAAAAAGCAATCGCTTACCACGATACCGTGGCGACGCTCCTCGACGAAATCCGTTATCATGTCGATAAACTCGAACTGTCGGTCGATAACGAACTGTGGCCTCTGCCTAAATACAGAGAATTACTGTTTATTCGTTAAAGAAACAGTATTATTTATTTATATTTACGACTCGTCTGCCGGTTTTTTTTGCGCGTTCCCCGGCAGGCGTTGTCGTTTTTA
>JAIRLF010000278.1 GCA_031259655.1 Prevotellaceae bacterium | reverse complement strand
TGATGTCGCGAAAATTTGTCACTTTCTATTTTGCGAGAGAATGCTATAATCCATTATTACATGAATATATTAAATACTTATAAATCTTAAACTTTCTTCATTCTATTTTGGTTTAGTTTACGATATAGTATAGGAGTTCCGAATCTACAATCAAAAATCAACAATCAACAATCAAAAAAGTGAGTATATTTGTATCTGATTATAAAACATTAATTGAGTATGTATCAGTTTATAGACCGTCATAATGGACCTCGGAAAGAGGAGATAGCCGAAATGTTGAACGCTACGGGCGTAAAATCGATGGATGAATTAATCGGAAAGATTATCCCTTCCGATATCCGTCTCGATAAACCATTGAATCTGGATGCGCCGTTGAGTGAAAATGCTTATTTGGAGAAAATCCGTGCAATAGCTTCTAAAAACAAGATATTCCGCTCTATGATTGGAATGGGGTTTTATCGCACTGCTACTCCTGCCGTTATTTTGCGAAACATCTTCGAAAACCCAAGTTGGTATACCTCGTATACGCCTTATCAAGCCGAAATATCGCAGGGACGGCTGGAAGCGCTAATCAATTTTCAAACGATGATTATCAGCCTGACAGGTATGGAAATAGCAAACTGCTCGTTGCTCGACGAGTCGACCGCCGCCGCCGAAGCTATGCGCATGATGTACGAATTGAGGTCGAGAGCCGCAGTGAAAGAAGGTAAAAACGTGGTGTTTGTCGACGAAAACGTCTTCCCGCAAACGCGCGAAGTGATTGTTACCCGCGCCACTCCGCTTGGAATTACCGTCGAGACGGGGAAATTCGACGAATACGAACTGCACGACAAGGTTTTTGGGGTTGTGGTTCAGTATCCGGGCGCTAACGGCGAAATCTGCGATTATAAAAACTTCTGCGTAAAAGCTCATGAGAAAGAAATTCTTGTGACTGTCGCCGCCGATATTTTGTCGCTTGCGCTATTGACTCCTCCGGGCGAATGGGGCGCGGACATCGTCGTGGGAAGCGCTCAGCGTTTCGGCATCCCTTTGGGATTCGGAGGTCCGTCGGCAGGATATATGGCTACAAAAGACGCGTTCAAACGAAACATGCCCGGGCGAATCATCGGAGTATCGATAGACCGACGCGGGAAGACGGCTTTTCGGATGGCTCTCCAAACTCGCGAACAGCATATCAAACGCGAAAAAGCAACCTCAAACATCTGTACCGCACAGGCTTTGCTCGCTACTATGGCGGGAATGTACGCCGTATATCACGGCAGCGAAGGCATAGAGCAAATCGCCATGAACGCTCATCAATATGCCTGCAAAACGGCTCGCTGTCTGAAACAGGCAGGATATAAACTTACCGCCGAAAATTTCTTCGACACAATCGAAATAGAAGTCGATTCGATTGAGCCGATTAAAAAAGCGGCTCTGGCGCAACAAATCAACTTCTTTTATCCCGATTCGCAACACGTCCGCATCAGTTTCGACGAATTGACCGTATGCAGCGAAGTTCGCGTTATTCTGTCGATTTTCGGCGTCGAGAAGACGGAAAGCGGAGGCTGTCCCGAAACCAAATCCCCCGGTTTCGCGCCCGTATTTGTTCGCAAAAGTCCGTTCCTCACTCAACCGGTATTTAACCGGTATAAATCGGAAACCGAATTAATGCGTTATATCAAAAAGCTGGAACGTCGGGATATATCGCTTACTCACAGTATGATTTCCTTAGGTTCGTGTACGATGAAACTCAATTCGGCGGCGGAGATGCTGCCGTTGAGTTTGCCCGAGATGTGCGGCGTCCATCCGTTTGTTCCCGTCGAACAGGCGGCAGGCTATCACGAACTTATATCCGATTTGGCTAAAGACCTTGCCGAAATCACCGGTTTCAGCGGGGTGTCGTTTCAACCCAATTCGGGCGCCGGAGGAGAATACGCCGGATTGTTAGTTATCCGGCAATATCACATCAGCCGAGGCGAAGGACGCCGCAACGTGGCGTTGATACCTTCGTCGGCTCACGGGACAAACCCGGCAAGCGCAGCCATGGCGGGTATGGAAATCGTTACCGTGGGATGCGACGAAAAGGGAAATATTAACCTCGCCGATCTGAAAGATAAAGCGGAGAAAAACAAAGAACGTCTGTCGTGCATGATGCTCACTTACCCGTCGACGCATGGAGTGTTCGAAAGCGCAATCCGTACGATTGTCGCCCTCATCCACGAAAACGGAGGTCAGGTCTATATGGACGGAGCAAATATGAACGCTCAGGTAGGGCTTACAAGTCCCGGATTTATAGGCGCCGACGTTTGTCATCTCAATTTGCACAAGACGTTTGCTATTCCTCACGGCGGCGGCGGTCCCGGCGAAGGTCCCGTCTGCGTTGCGAAGCATTTGGAGCCATTTCTCCCTTCTCATCCGGTCGTGAAAGTCGGCGGAACAGGCGGCGCTGTGTCGGCATCGCCCTACGGAAGCGCTTTTATCCTCGCAATCACATACGGATATATCAAAATGCTTGGCGCCGAAGGGCTGCGCAAAGCTACCGAAGTCGCAATATTGAACGCTAACTATCTCTCGAAGAAGTTAGAGCCGGCGTATCAAACTCTCTATACAGGCGAAACGGGATACGTTGCTCACGAATGTATTATCGACGTGCGCGACTTCGCAAAGGTATACGGCGTCGATGCTACGGACATAGCGAAACGTCTGATGGATTTCGGTTTTCATGCGCCGACGCTGTCGTTTCCTGTCGTCAACACTCTCATGATAGAGCCTACCGAGAGCGAATCGAAACAGGAATTAGACCGGTTTATCGAAGCAATGCTTGCCATAAAGCAGGAGTGCGAAGACGTCAAATCCGGCAAACTGGACAAAAACGATAATCCGCTGAAAATGTCTCCGCATACAATGTGCGAAGTCGCCGACGACGAATGGACGCATTTATACAGCCGCCAACAAGCCGCGTTCCCTCTGCTGTGGATTGCAGAGAATAAATTCTGGCCTGCATCGGCACGCGTAGATAACGGATACGGCGACAGAAATTTAGTCGTAAGCAATAAAGCATAAACCATACGGTGAAATACGCGCGTCGCGTATATGGATGTATATGCGACGCAGATATGGACGCATTATTGAAAATCAGTAGAAGTCAATTCATTTACTTATTTATTTAATAAGGCTGAGTTTATCATGGTTTCGAAGTCGGGATAATGTTCGCCTTCGACAGTTACAGCCTTATTGCCCCAGGCGTTTTTCATATTGACGAGCGGGAAAATTTTGTCTTGAGTCGAAACGATAGCGATACTCCAGTCTAAGCCGTTTTGTCGGTCTTCCTGCGACAGTTTGTACAGAGATTTCAGTTCGGCGAGTTGGTTTTCGGCGTCTCTGTCGGGCAGATTATCGGCAATCCGTTTGTAAGCCGACAGCCCTCCGGCTATACGCAAATAGAATTTTATACGGTTTTCGGCGTTGAACGATTTCATCGTCGCAAGAAACGTTGCCAACGGAATACCTTTGCTGTTGTCGACAGGAGTTGTTGAGCCGTTGATAGCGATTGCTTTCGTCACGTTAGATATGCAGTTCGAATAAAAATCCGCAATAAAAACCCCGTACGACCATGCAACGACTTTCACTTCGGCATATAACTTCGTGAACTCAAACTGTTCGGGCTCTACGTCCGTATAGTCGTAAACCGACGCGACGTCATGGTGTGGGATGTCTACCTTTCGGAACGTTTTCCAGTCGAACCCCCAACCGTTGAAAAGCAACAAAAGCTGTTTATTGTCCCCGTTTTTATGCCAAAACACTTTCATAAACCAAGTCTGTTTGTTCGTTCGACATAGCGGCAGTCAGCGAAAGGCGTATTCTTGCCTGTCCCCGTGGCACCGACGGATAGCGTACCGGCATCGCCCATATTCCTTTCGACTGCATTTTCGCCGCGAGGCTGATACACTTGTCGTTTTCGCCCGTCACTATGGGAATTATATGAGTGTCGCCAAGGATATTATGCCCTGCAAGTTTGTTTCTCAGGCGTTCCGTTATTTGCCGGAGATGTTCGCGTTCTTTTTTCATGTTTACGATTCGTTTGATGACGAAGTGCGTCCACAGGATGTTGACGGGCGGAGTAGCAGTAGTGAAAATCAATGTTCTCGACTTGTTAATCAGCCAGCGTTTTGTCACGGCATCGCAAACGACGAAAGCGCCTTCCGACGCGCCCGCCTTTCCCAGAGTGCAGACAAGATATTCAATTCTGTGAACGAGCCGAAGATGATGCGCGCAGCCTAAACCCGATTCGCCCGCTACGCCGAAAGCGTGAGCTTCGTCGACATACAGTTTTGCCCGATACCTGTCTTTGATTTCAACAAGACGCTCGAGGTTAGCCGTGTCGCCGTCCATACTGAAAATGCTCTCGGTAACGATGTAAACCGATTTATATTTGCCGGCATACTGTTCCAGTATCCGTTCAAGGTCGTTATAATCGTTGTGCTTATAGCGTTTCATTTCGCAATTGCACAATCTGATTCCGTCGATTATACTTGCGTGCACAAGCCTGTCGGCGACAATCAGGTCGTTTCTTTCCACGACAGCCGGCAGGATTCCCACATTTGCGTGATACCCCGAATTATATACGAGACATTCTTTGCCGTATAATCCCGAAAGATAGTTTTCGAGGTTCTCTGCGCATTCATTATTCCCCGTCAGCAAACGCGAAGACAAAGCTCCCATAACGAAAGCGTCAGTATCGAGTTCGGCGAAAAATTCCCGCTGAAAATCTTTGATACCCGCAATCCCCAAATAATCATTGGACGAAAGATTGAGATAGCGTTTCCCGTTGTATTCGAGGTAAACGCCATCCTGACGCAGCAATTTCAATTCCCTCAACAACCCTTTGTTTTCGATATCTTTTAACCTGTCGAGCATCTGTTTTCTCCGGAATCGCGATATTAATAATAGGTAATCACCCGGATTTGCAACGAGAAGGTTTTGTTGTCGGAAAGCGAACGTTTGTTTATCCAGTTTCCTTGATTGTCATACTCATACACATACGAATAGTTAAACGTCGGGGTTCCGCGGTAAGCCGACGTTTCGGCGCTTAAATTATCGAGTTCGTCGTAGGTATAATCCGTTTCGTAAGTGATTCCGCCCCGCTCGTTATGTTCCGCACGTCGAACGAGTTGGTCTTTATCGTTGTATACGTATACAATCCGGTTGTATTTTTTGCCGTCGCGATGGGTTTCTTCGACAAGTCTGTTCTTTTCGTCGTATTTATATTCAAACTCTTCGTCGTAAATATCGTATCCGGACTTTTTTTTGATTTCTCTTTTGGCTACGTTTCCGCTGTCGTCGTAATGGTAGACATGAGTTGCAAAAAGTTTGCCGCTCGAACTTACTTCTTTTTTCGACAGCCGCTTGTTGGCGTCATATCGGTATTTTGTGTTGAAATAACCTTTGACGGTCGGCGTCTCCTTGTTTTCGGAAGCGATGTTTCCCGATTTATCGTATGTTACAACATGCCGGTTTTTAATCTCACCGCCTACATCGGTAGTAATCTCTTCTCTTTTCCTGCAATTTTTATCGAACGAAAATTTTGTTAGCAACACCTCGTTCAAACCGGGGTTAATCTCATTCAATTTATACTGCGTTTCGCTGATGTTTTTCACATTTCCTTTCAATCCCATCTCCTTGCAATCGAAATGTTGAGCAAAGGAAACGATTGTAAATAAGGAAAATAATCCTGCTGTAAAATTCTTTATCAAATTCATATACTTCATTTTTTAATGCACAAAGTTATTTATTAATGCCGAAACAGCAAAAT
>JAIRLF010000245.1 GCA_031259655.1 Prevotellaceae bacterium | reverse complement strand
AAAAAAAGCGTATTTTTGTCAGCAGTGCGGCTACGAATCGGCGAAATGGTTGGGGAAATGCCCCGCCTGTAACGAATGGAACTCATTTGTGGAAGAAATAGTTTCGAAAACTTCGTCTGCACAGGTCGTTGCAGGCAAAACTTCGATAAAACCCGTGAATATAAACGACATCAGTATCGAAGAACATAACAGAATATTACTTGCAAACAACGAAATGAACCGATTGCTTGGCGGTGGTCTTGTCGCAGGTTCGATTGCGCTTATTGGAGGAGAACCCGGCATAGGAAAATCGACATTAAGCCTGCAAATAGCTTTGAAACAGCCGAATTTAAAGACGCTGTATGTCTCGGGCGAAGAGAGCGCCAGCCAAATTAAACTCCGCGCCGAACGTCTCGGCGGAGGCAAGAACAGCAATTGCTTCATCCTCCCCGAAACACTGTTAGACAACATCCTCTTGCAAGCAAAAGAGACTGAACCCGACTTCATTGTGATAGATTCGATACAGACTATTTACACCGAAAAATTGGACTCCTCTCCGGGAAGCGTCTCTCAGATAAGAGAATGCGCCGCAATGCTTATGCGTTATGCAAAAGAAAGCAACACGCCGGTGTTTGTCATCGGGCACATCACGAAAGACGGTTCCATAGCAGGTCCTAAAATTCTGGAGCATATTGTTGACGTCGTTTTACAGTTCGAAGGCGACAACAATTATATTTACCGACTTTTGAGGTCGATGAAAAACCGTTTCGGTTCGACCGATGAGATTGGCATTTTCGAGATGACGGGGAGCGGTTTACGGGAAGTTGTCAATCCTTCGGAAGTTCTGATAACTCGCCACGACGAATCGTTGAGCGGCAGTTCCGTTGCTGCAATGCTCGACGGAGCGCGTTCGTTTCTGATTGAAATACAATCGTTAGTAAGTACTGCCGCTTATGGGACGCCACAACGTTCGGCTACCGGTTTCGACGTGCGACGGTTGAACATGCTACTGGCTGTACTCGAGAAACGCGCAGGTTTCAGATTAGCGGTTAAAGACGTGTTTCTCAACATTGCAGGAGGGATAAAAGTGATTGACCCGGCTATAGACCTTGCTGTTGTATCGTCGATACTTTCGTCAACCGCCGACATTCCTGTCCCGCAGGATTGGTGCTTTTCGGGCGAAGTAGGATTATCGGGCGAAATTCGTCCCGTAAATCGAATTGTAGCAAGGATTTCGGAAGCGGAGAAGTTAGGATTCAAGAAAATTTTTGTGTCGAAATATAACCGCAAAACTCCGGAGTTAAGCAAATTTAAGATTGATATTCAATACGTGAGCAAGATTTCGGAACTGACGGAAAAACTGTTCAAAAACGCTTGAGAAAGCTCAAAGTATCAACGCCGTCGGCATAGTCGGACAGTTCGGGTTTTTGAGTGTATCCGAAGTATACCGGATTTTCGGTGCAAGCGGTTCCGGAAACTACGCACTGTATTTTGTCGTCGTTTTGTTCGGCGAGGAAAGTTTTCACCTGTTCAATATCCTCGTATACGGCATAATTAATTGCAGCTATGGACGAAAACCCGAGATTGTTTTTACGGATTATCACAAAACCGTTGCTTAGATAATCTTCGCCGGAAAGTCCGGATATCGCTTTTTGATAACGGAAACAGTCATTATAACCTTGATGCTTCATCACATCCGAATATGTTTCCATAGCGTTGAAAAACATATTCCAATCATAGTTCTCAGGGACAAATATGTTGGACACGTTCCGGCATCCTAAACCGAAATAGCTGAAAATATCATCGCCTAAAGCTTCTAATTCGCAGCAGTTTTCGTTTCCGTCGAGCACAGCTATGCTATAACGGTTTCTGCGCAACAGCAGAGGAATACTTTTGTATTCCGCGCGAAAATATCGCGCGGAATTGTTACTCCCTGTCGCAATCACAGCGTTTATATTCTGTGGTTTGGAATCGGTGAAAACAATTCGTCCCGCAAGAAACGGAAATTTATCCGACAATATCCCGCAAAGAGTTCTTATCAAGTATTTATCTTTCGATGAAGGTTTTACTACAGCAATATTGCCCGATAGCAGAACGCATATCAAATCGTGAAAACCTACTAATGGAATATTTCCCGCCATTATCAAACCGATTTTTTGTGTACTGCAATCATCGAAAGAATATCGGCTTATCCAGTCGCTCAATTTTTTGCCATCCAACATTTTGCCGACAATAGCGTTTAAGGCTCTGCGAATATTCTCTTTTGTAAACCAATAATTATCAATACACGAACAGTCTATAGCTTTTTCAATCTCCGAGTTATTGACGTTTCCGTTGAGAAAAGCCGCAATCGTTTCGCCCAAACCGGCAAGCGCTTCTACAATGTCTGCTCTATCAATCATATCTTTGCCAAGTATGCATTAACTTTATCCGACAAGTTCGCGATAGCCGACTGTATATCCCATTTACTTGTATCTCTTGGCTCTACCATATTCGATATCGAACGTATTTCGACAAAAGGAACGTTTTCCATGAGACAGACGTAGAAAAAAGCAGCCCCTTCCATTGTTTCTATGTCGGGCGAAAATTTGTCTTTCATTCTCTCGATTAACCGTTCTTCTCCCGAAACAGTGTTGTTTGTGAGACCTCTAACAAGTGGAATCGACAAATCTCGAGCAATGTGTCCGGCATTTTCCGATACCAAAATCCCGTCTACAAACGGAAACATATTCGCATCGACTATATTTTCCTCAAAACAGGTTGAAAAGCCGTCTTTCGCAGCAATTCCGAAATCGCCAAACGTTTCCGAATACACCGCAACCACATCGCCTGTGTTGAGTTTCTCCGAAAAACTGCCCGCAATGCCGATATTTAACGCCAAATCGTATCTGTCGTTCAACAATTTGGTGAGATTATACACTGTCGATGCAATGCCTACGCCCGTGTTTGCGAGGGTTATATCGCCGGCATGGTTGATAAATTCCAATTCTCCGGGTGTTGCCGCAGTTACAAGTATTTTCATTTTGATGGAGATTGCAACATGCCCGAACGGATTTCGGTGAAAACTTTTTTAGTATCCAGAGTAAATTCGCCGTTCATTATCCATGAATAGTAACTTGGTTCGAGCCGGAATATTTCTTTCACTTTCCTGCCTTTATATTTGCCGAAATTAAAAACCGGTTCGTTATCTTTGTCCACGCCAATACGGTTGGCATAATCGAAGTTTTTATTGTTAACCGAAAATTCCGACAAAAATTTCACCTCGTTTTTCAGTTCGGGATAGCGGTCTAATTGCGACTGTAAAATTTCGTAAGTCGCTTTTGTGTCGGCTTCCGCATTATGCGCGTCTTCTAAAATCTTGTTACAATAGAATTTATAGGCGGCGACAAGAGTACGCTGCTCCATTTTATGAAAAATGTTCTGTACATCGATAATTTTAACTTTCCGGAAATCTATATTCACTCCAGCTCTGAGAAATTCTTCGGCTAAAAGCGGTATATCGAATTTGAGCAAGTTGTAACCGACCAAATCGCAACCTTCGATATAAGCCGCCAAACTTTTTGCTATGTTTCCAAACATTGGACAATCTTTCACGTCTTCATCCGTGATTTTGTGGATTGCTGTTGATTCGGCGGGAATCGGCATCCCGGGATTTATCCTGCGAGTCTTAATCTCTTCACTCCCATCGGAATGTATTTTTATCGCCGATATTTCGACTATGCGGTCGGCTGTTAAATTTAACCCTGTAGTTTCAAGGTCAAAAATAATAATCGGATTCGTTAAATTCAATTTCATTGATTACCATAATAAAATGCAAAAGTATAGAAAAGTTTTAATATATCAAGATTTTATAGACAATTAGCACACAGATGACGCATTTTAGCACACAGATGACACAGATTGGAGAGATTTACACAGATTTTATGGACAAAAAGTAAAATCGCTAATTGCCGTGTTAGTTGACAATTAGCGTTCCGCAATGTGACCCCGGAGAGGCTCGAACTCTCGACCCATTGATTAAGAGTCAATTGCTCTACCAACTGAGCTACGGAGTCGAATCAAATGCGGCGCAAAGGTAAACGAAATTTTTGAATTGGCAATATTTTATGTTCGAAGAGGGCGCATTTCAAATTGTCGCAATGACGAAGGGGAGGGGATTACTTCACCCTCCCCTCATGTTCGCAATGACGAAAGTATCTCCGTAGGAGATTCACATCTATGAACGATAAACAATGTGAAACCCACTCTTAACTCTTAACTCTTAACTCTTAACTCTTAACTCTAAAAGAGCACCGTTTCCATATCTATCACGGGCCATGGTTTAGCGTTTTTCCATTCGCCACGGGTGAAGTCGGGGATATCGACGGAGTTACTGCGATTCAGCGCTGAGCGTTCGCTCAGTTCCACTATGCTCGACCATGCGGCGGCGTCGTACACATCCTGGTCTAAGGGTAAACCATTACGCAGACAGTAGATTAACCGCCAATCCATGATATAGTCCATTCCTCCATGTCCGCCGACGGCTTTTGCCTTTTCGCCGATGTATTTCGATAACGGATGTTGATACTCTTCCATTATTGCCTTAAACTCTTCGGGTTTAAGAAATTCGTGAGCCTTGGGTTCGAGGGCGATTTTCGGTTCGGGATACTTGACGGCGTAGCCTTTTGTCCCGCTGATTTTGTGGATACGGTCGTAAGGTCTCGGACTTGTCGTATCGTGTACAGCGACAATCGTGTGACCGTTTACAGTACGTATCAAAGTCTGGCTCATGTCGCCCAATTTATACGTAGCCTTTGCTTCGGGCGAATCTTTTCCGAACGTATTTTCGGCATAAAGCGTCAATCCGTACTGATTCGACGACATCGAAGTAAGATATTCGAAACGGTCGCCGCGGTTGATACCCATGATTTGCGACACAGGTCCCAGTCCGTGCATCGGATACGGGTTGCCGGTATGTTTTTTGCTGTATTCCAGTCGCCACATATTATAATAACCGTTTTTATTGTGTTTCAGGCTACGCAAGTCGTGAATATATGCACCTTCGCCGTGATATATCTCTCCGAAAAGTCCTTTACGCGCCATGTTTAGCGTTGTCAGCTCGAAAAAGTCGTAACAGCAGTTTTCGAGCATCATGTAATGGCGTTGCGTTTCTTCGGCGGTATTGACCAGCGCCCAGCAATCGTCTACCGTCAGAGCGGCGGGGATTTCCGAGACAGCATGTTTGCCGTGTTTCATAGCGTACAGCGAAATAGGGACATGCAGATACCATGGTGTAGCGTTATAAACCAAGTCGATATCATCGCGTTCGCACACTTTTTTCCAGTCGTCTTCGCCTGTGTAGGCAGTCGCTTCGGGACGTCCGAGTTTCTTCAATGTGTTCTGACAACCTTTGATGCGGTTTTCCTTCAAATCGCACAATACCACAATCTTTGTGCCCTCTATCTGCGACAGTCTTTCCACTGCGCCTGCTCCGCGTCCCAGTCCGATGACTGCGATACGCACTTCGGGAATTGGTTCGCAACGCAAGCCCATCACCGATTTTCCTTTTCTTGCTTGAGCGACAGGCATTGCTGATGCTTCATTTTCTTTTGCCGGATTACTTCCGTTTTGCGTCAATCCTGCGTAACCCGTTACGCTCAATGCTAACCCTCCATACAGGGTTTTCTTCAAAAAATTTCTACGATTCTCTTTCATTATTGATAAATTATTTATTCTAATTTAGTATACTCCTTTCTTTGGACAAAATTAATACTTCTTTTTCCAACTGCAAAAGTAATGTTTTTTTTAACAATTTATACGTAAAAAAAAGATTGTGGTGTTGTTGTGTGGGTTGTTGAGGACGTCGAAAA
>JAIRLF010000199.1 GCA_031259655.1 Prevotellaceae bacterium | reverse complement strand
AATCGGGAATTTGCGGCAATAGTTTTCGAGAGAGGTTTTTATTCCGAGACGGTTCAGAAGAGCGGGTCTTATGCCGGTTACGATGCTGTGAATTTCTTCGCTCAACTCGTCGAGTTTGTTGCGGACTGTCGGCGTGTATTCCGCAGAGTCGTCGAGTTCGTCGAGTTCGTCGATTGCTTCGGAAATTATTCTGACAAGACCGTTTTGGATATAGAGTGCGGCGCGTTCGCGCTCTTTGTTCTCGCTTTCGAAAACGACTTGCGCGGCGAGAAATTGTTTTTGTAACTGTTCTTTACGCATCCGCAGTCTGAAAATAATCCATCCGACAATCGCAAATATAATTCCGGCGATGCCGATGGTTATATACAACAGTGTTTGCCGTTTTATCGACAGGAGACGGATTTCTTTTTTATCGACGTTGTATTTGATATGCAAATCGGAAACGGTGGTATGGAAACTTTTTTCGGAATACTGTTCGTTCAGTGCGATGTGTTTGATGAAGAAATCGGCAGCCTTGACTGCATTTTGCATGTGGATGTTTGCACGGGCGATGTTTGCTGCGGCAATGCGCGATTCGTTGACATTTGTCGAATCGATGCGCCATATTTTGAACGCTTCGGCTTCGGCTTCGGGATAACGCCGTTGAGCGAAATAAATATTCGACAGGACGTTTAATATGTTAACATGCAGATTGTCGCTCTTCAGGACGTTTGCATACGTCATCGCTTCGTCGGCATATTGAAGCGCGCGTTCGTAATCTTCGAGACGGAGATATATTTCCGACAGTAAGACTTTGGCTATACAGTTGTCGATTACGCTGCCATAGATTGAATCGGATAGCAGAACATATCCGAGCGCTTTTTCGAGCTCGCCGTTCGACAGATAAATGGTCGCATATTCGTTGTATATTTTCGATATCCTCCAGTTATACAGGAAGCCGGTCAATCCGTTGCACAGCGTTGCGGCTTCGTCGAGGTATGTCAGAGCGACATCGGTATTGCCGAGTTTGCGGTGCAGTTCTCCCAGTGAAGCCAGTACAAATATCCGGTTAACGGTATAGTTCTGATTTTCCAGTATGGCAAGCGCCCTCAGATATGTGTCGATAGCAGAGATATATTTTCCCTGAGATGCGTACAAAAAGCCGATTTGCCCGATAGCTTTCGATTCGGCATACTTGTCGTTCATTGCTTTCGCAAGTTGTTCCGCTTTTTCGAGATAGAACAACGATGTGTCGTAGTTGGCTTTGAAACAGTAAGCTGTGCCAAGATGACAGTAATTATATTGCGCTATCGCCGTTTCGTTCAATTTCTCGGCAAGACCAATGACCTTCGGCGCATAAACAATCACACTGTCGGGGTCGAAACTCGCATAATATTCGGTCAACTGCCCGTATATTTCCATTTGCTCCCGCTCGGCAAGCGTTTGATTCCCGATGAGGCTCTTCAACGTATCAATTCTTTTTATTATTTTGACGGGTATAACCTCGGAACTCTGAGCTTCCACAACAAAACTTATCAAAATATATGCCGCAATATATGCAGGTAACAGTATGTGCCTTATGTAGATATGTGTTTTCATCTCCCTGAATTATAAGATTTTTTTTGCTGCAAAGATAATGCCTTTTCTACTATTAAAATATCCCCCAAATGGGTGATTTTTTAAAAAAAATGAAAATAATGGACGGACGCATACTCAACTGTAACTGTAAAAAGATTTAACCGCAAAAACGTTGTCTTTTTCAATGCTTGCGACACTATTGCGAAATTTCAATTGATTGATTGATTAATCATGCGCCAATGATACAAGGGCGAAAAATTTTTCGCCCCTACCACACCGGAACGTCCCGAACAATCAGGTCGATTATACACGAACAACGAAAAGATTTTGAACGAATACGGTAAAATTGCGTTTATTGTAATGTCCAACCACATACATGGCATTATCGTCATTACCGACAATGCCGCCGGTAGGGGCGTATCGCATACGCCCTATGACAATACGCCCCATGACAATACGCAGGCATCCAACAAGGTCAACAAGGTCAACAAGGTCAACAGGGGCGTATGCGATACGCCCCTACAAATCGACGCCCTCAACGACCACAGCGTTGTCTGGTGTATAACATCCACCCTGTCGCATGGAGGGTGGAACTTTTTATTTTGTTGTGCGATTTATGCCACCCCCTTGTCATCTCTGTGGTGATTTCGCCCTTTCAGGCGTATAAATTGCTATCGATTTGAACATTGTGGGTTTTTGGACAAATACTATTTATTTAGTGTTATTTGGTGTGAACGGTTGAGGAGCGAGATTGTGTGCCCCGATTGTCGGTCTGACCGGCAGCCAGCATCCTGTCCGACCGGCAGCCGGCTGCCGGTTCTGACCGACGGGTACGAAACAGCCGGCGCCTTTCCGCTCTTAGTTTCGGTACGAAACGGATATTTTGCAATGACGAAATGCGACAATATGGGATTACTGTGATTTTCGCAGTTCTTATTTTCACTCGAAAACGCCTAAAACGCAGCCGGCAAAGATTTATTTTTCCGATTTTGTCGAAAAACACTACTTTTGCATTTTCAATCATTGCAACAAATGACAAAAAATAAAGAAAATAAGACGGCAGAAACACAGGAAAGAAAACGAAAAGAAGCGACTCCTTTTATTTTAGGAATATTGTTTTGCGCATTAAGTTTGTTTTTGTTCATCGCGTGTTTGATATATCTGTTTAAATGGAAACAATATCTTTCGAGCGACGGCAAAGTCGGCGAAATGGGAGTTGAAATAGCAAGAACATTCATGAGGACATTTGGATTGGGCGCATTTGTTATTCCAACAATATTGTTTTTAGGGGGACTTCAAATATTGCGACCGAATAAAAAATTTGTCAGAACTACGGCAATACTGATTTTAGGAGCCGTATTATTGTCTGTCACACTGACATTTTTGTTTGCCGGGAAGTGGTTGGGAAACGGATTGGGAGGAAGTTTCGGATATTTTATCTTCGATTTGTTGAAAACGAAAATCGGGATGATAGGCGTCGGATTGTTGTTACTCGTGTTGATAATAGCTTACTGTCTTCTAATTACCTCGAAGACCGTGAATGTCATCAAGATGATATTCCATAAATTAATCGCGCTCTTCAAAAAAATATTTAAACGAAAGAAAAAAGAACCAAAAACCAAACGAAAGAAAAAAGAACCGAAAAACGTCGGCGATAATGTCGAAATTCAACCCGACTACGGTAGTGATGAACCGACAGAAGATGACGGTTTTGAGATAATAACTTCAAAAGACAGTGACGAAAAACCCGAAGAAAAAAGTATGCCGTATATTCCACAGTACGATAAAGATATAGATGCCGGCACTACAAAAATAGAAGAAGAATATCTCGACGAAGACTCTTTGACCGGCGAATTATACGACCCAACAAAAGACCTTTCGGGATATCAACGTCCGACCGTAGATTTGCTCAGAGACTATGACACCGTGGGCGATATAGATAAAGACGAACTGAAAAGAAACAAAGACAAGATTGTGGAAATACTTGGACATTACAAAATTGCCATACTCAAAATCCAAGCCACCGTCGGACCCACTGTCACCCTCTACGAAATAATTCCGAAAGAAGGTATCCGTATCGCACAGATAAAACGTCTTGAAGACGATATCGCTTTACGCATTGCAGCAATGGGAGTTCGTATCATCGCGCCTATGCCCGGCAAAGGGACAATCGGTATCGAAGTGCCAAACGAAAAACCCGATATCGTTTCCATGCGCTCCATAATCAAATCGGCGAAATTTCAGGAGTCGAAATTCGATTTGCCGGTTGTTTTGGGAAAAACTATTTTAGGCGAAATATATGCTTTCGACCTTGCAAAAATGCCGCACTTGCTTGTCGCAGGCGCTACCGGACAGGGAAAATCGGTGGGATTGAACGCTATACTCACCTCGCTGCTCTACAAAAAACATCCTGCGGAATTGAAAATCGTAATGGTTGACCCTAAAAAAGTGGAACTTACGCCGTACAATAAAATCGAAAAACATTTCCTCGCCAAATTGCCCGATACGGAAGAGCCTATCATAACCGATACGCAAAAGGTTGTATATACCTTGAAATCATTGTGTATGGAGATGGACAGCCGCTACGACCTTCTCAAAATGGCAGGCGTCAGAAATGTTAAGGAATACAACGAAAAATTTGTAAATCGAAGATTAAATCCTTTGAAAGGACACAGGTATATGCCGTATATTCTGTTGGTTATCGACGAATTTGCCGACCTCATTATGACCGCCGGCAAAGAAATCGAAGAACCGATAGCCCGTTTGGCTCAGTTGGCGCGCGCCATCGGAATACATTTGGTTATAGCAACTCAACGACCTACAACTAACATTATTACCGGATTAATTAAGGCGAATTTCCCCGCGCGTATTGCATTTCGCGTAACTTCGATGGTCGATTCGCGGACGATTCTGGATGTTCCCGGTGCAAACCGGCTTATCGGACGCGGCGATATGCTTGTATCCTCCGGTGGTTCCGAGTTAATTCGAGTGCAATGCGCTTTCGTCGATACTCCCGAAGTCGACAGGGTTACGGACTTTATCCGTTCGCAACCGGGCTACTCCGTTGCATACGATTTGCCTGAGTATGTAGACGAAAAAAGCGCTGAAAAACAAATCGACATGCAAAATCTCGACTCGATGTTCGAAGACGCCGCAAAAGTTGTCGTCCAAAGTCAAATCGGTTCGACTTCGCTAATTCAGAGAAAATTATCGTTGGGATACAACCGTGCGGGACGAATTATGGACCAGTTGCAGGCAGCGGGAATAGTCGGTCCTGCCGACGGCAGCAAACCCCGTCAAGTCTTGATAACCGACCTCTTGAGCCTCGACGCTATTTTGGCGGCGTTCAAGAAATAGTCGAACCGAAAACAGCGTTTTTATTAGCTATTCGGGAAATTATTATTACTTTTGCGCATTAAACAAGTATTTCAATATGATGCATTATGTCTGTAAGTGTCGAATATTTAGATAAATACTATGGTTCACAGAGGGTACTGAAAAGCGTCTCTTTTAATATCAAAGGCGCCGGAGTGACGGGATTTTTGGGTCCCAATGGCGCCGGAAAGTCAACTATGATGAAAATTTTGTCGGGAGTAATCAGTCCTTCGACAGGAGTCGCTAAAGTAAACGGCATGGACGTACTTCAATATCCCACAGAAATCAAACGTATTATCGGATATTTGCCCGAACACAACCCGCTCTATTTGGATATGTATGTGAAAGAATATCTGTATATGACAGCTTCGATTTACAAAGTGCGGCAAAAAAAGCAGGCGGTGTCGAAAGCTATAGAAATGACAGGTTTAGTTCCCGAATGTAAAAAGAAAATCGGCAAACTCTCCAAAGGATACCGCCAAAGAGTCGGACTTGCTCAAAATCTGCTACATAATCCGGAAGTGTTGATTCTCGACGAACCTACAACAGGTTTAGACCCCAATCAGATTGTGGACATCCGTAACCTGATAAAAGAAATGGGAAAAGAAAAAACAGTCATGCTTTCGTCACATATCATGCAGGAAGTTGAGGCGATTTGCGACAATATCATAATAATCAACAATGGCGAAATTGTTGCAGACGAAACAACTTCGTCGTTAAAAATATCAGATAAAGTTGTCGAAATAGAATTTTTGGAAACAATTGGCGTTGATGTCTTTAAAGACGCAAATTTTGTCGAAAAGGTCGAGGCGGCGGAGTCGGGCGCATTTTTAATCAAAGGTTTCGACAACGAAGATATAAGAGCGGAATTATTCCGGTGGGCGGTAGAAAATAGATTGACAATCATATCGATGCGACAGAAAGAACACCGTCTCGAAGATGTTTTTAGATTGATAACTCAACAAAGTGAATAAAAATTGGTTAAATATATTATATAAACAGGTAAATAAATTTTAATATGGAAAATAATAATCCTCTCTCCGGACAGTTTACCGGCTCAAATCCAGCAAATAACACGGGACCGCTACCTCCGCCTGCACATCCAAAAGGCATGCTGCCTCCGCCTGTGCCACCAAAAGGTAAGTTGCCTCCGCCAACACCGCCTCAAAAAAACAGCGGCAAATCAAAGGCTTTAATTATTGTGACCGTAATATTGGTCGCGGCGCTGATTGCCTCGTTAGCATATATATATAAGATAACGAAGCAGTCGGAAGAAGACCTGGCAATCGCCAATGAGGAAAAGCAGGAAGTGATTACTAATCTGGAACAACTCAAAGTCGATTACGGAGAATTGCGGGTGAATAACGATACGCTTAACGCTCAACTTTCTTCGGAACGTAAAAAGATAGACCTCCTTATGGAACGCATCAAAAAAACCGAAGCAACAAACAGGGCGAAAATGCGTCAGTACGACAAGGAAATCATGAACCTCAAATCGCTGTTGACGGGTTATGTTCACCAAATCGATTCGTTGAACATGTTGAACAAAGCGTTGAGAGAAGAAAATATCAAAGTGAAATCCGAAATCAGCCAGTCGAAACGGCAGGTCGAAGAATTGTCGCAGGAACGAACAGCTCTCAAATCGATGGTCGAAAAAGGCGGAGAACTGAAAACCCGCGATGTTACGGCAATAGCTCTTACAAATAGAGATAAAATAGCTTCGAGAGCCCGCCAAACCGCTCAGATGAAGATTTGTCTGACGCTGGTCGAAAACGGTCTCGCAAAACGAGGTCCCCGAAATGTGTATGTGCGTATAAAATCGCCCGACGGCAGTCTTTTGACTCAATCGGTGACAAACTTGTTCGACCCTGTTGGCGGCGGTTCGCAGTTAATCTATTCGGCAATGCGGGAAGTCGATTACAACGGCGAAGAGTTGGAAGTGTGTGTGTTCTATAAAGATGCGGATTTCATGCAAGGCGCATTCGATATCGAAGTATTTCTCGACGGAGCATTTGTCGGCTCTACTCAACTTGTGCTGAAATAAAAGTATTTAACAAATATAATTTTTCCAAAAGCAACCAAAATAACCGCAGACAAATAAAGTCTGTGGTTATTTGTTGTTATATAATCATTCAATAACGATGCGACAATTTGACATGCACCCTTAATCAAATATCGCCATAACCGGTGATTTCAACCGAACCGTCGGAAGAAGTAAAAACGAATAGATATTCACTCGGATAATCAGGCTTTTTGCTTAGAGTAAAAAAGATATTGGTAGATGAGACCAGACAGTAGCTTCCGGCATTAAATTCGGTTAGCGGCATATTATATTGCTTAACGGGAGTGTTGACTACGCGAGGAGACGCAAAATATTGCGTCTCTACAAATCGACGCCCTCAACGACCACAACATTGTCCGATGTAGAGACGCAATATATTGCGTCTCCTCGACGACATTTTCGACGACGCCCTCAACGACCACAGCATTGTCCGGTGTAGAGGACGCCGTGGAGACGCAAAATATTGCGTCTCTACAAATCGACGCCCTCAACGACCACAGCATTGTCCGACGTAGAGACGCAATATATTGCGTCTCATTGCGTCTCATTGCGTCTCATTGCGTCTCATTGCATCTCATTGCGTCTCATTGCATCTCATTGCGTCTCATTGCATCTCATTGCGTCTCATTGCGTCTCATCTTCGACGACATTTTCGACGACATCTTCGACGACATTTTCGACGACACCCTCGACGACACCCTCGACAACCCTCACACAACAATACCAATTATAAAAAATAATTCCCCTCACAATTAGCCTGTTAAAAAAAACATTACCATTTCTTTGTTTTTTTCAAAAATAATACATTACCTTTGTCTCAGAATTTAAAAAAATTTAGATATGATAAAAAAGATACACACTATTTTTTGCGCTTTTACGAACTTGTTCCGTATAGCCGGTATAATACAGAGCATATTTTTGTATAAATATTGTATAAATCAAGTATCGTAAAACGATAAAAACACAAATTAATTTATGAAACTTATGAGACGAATTATTTTATTCACACTGTCGATCTGTTTATCGTTACCGCTTTTGTCGCAGACAAGAGGAAATATATCTGTCTGTGTGCGCGACAGCGCCAACAAAGCATTGCAGGATGTGAGCGCCTTGTTTTTTCGCGGCGATTCGCTTGTCGCGGGTATCGCTACCGGCAAGAACGGATGTTTTTCGTTGAGTTTGGATACCGGCAATTATGTTATTCATATCACGCATCTCGGATACGAAGACTACTCCGAAGATATAGTTTTAACGCCTGCGGGCGTACGTTTGCCCGCAATAGTTCTGAAAGAAGCCGCCCTCGAATTAGATGCGGCAACAGTTTCGCAGCAGACATTTTCAGCCGAATCGAACAAAAGTTTATTCAAGATTCCGGCTAACGTCAAAAGTTCAACGACAGACGTCTATCAGGTTATGGCGACAATTCCCGCGCTTAGAGTAAATCCCATAGAGAAAACAGCGTCTCTTGCGGGCTCCGAAAACAGCATAATAACAGTAA
>JAIRLF010000061.1 GCA_031259655.1 Prevotellaceae bacterium | reverse complement strand
TCTTTTTTTGTCACTTGAAACATAAAATCGTCGGGGAAACGTTCGGCATACGGCAACGAACCTGCTCTCTCATAAGTCTCTGCGGGGAGTTAGCCACTTTTAGTTCTTAACTTTTAGTTCTTAACTCTTCAACAATCCCATTGTACTTCATAACCACGATATTCTAACTGTTTTTTCATCCGATAAATATCATCTTCATACTGTCGACAAGTGAAAGTATAAAAATCAAGATAATCATCCATATATTCGTCTCTTACAAAAAGTATTTTTCCTCTTAATGCTTCGAACGCCAAAATGGAGTTCTCTGTTTTTTGCAGTTCCACGATATCTATCCGTATTTCGTATCCGATTATTTTTTCCAACTGTTCTTCGACGCGAAACCGGATAAAAATATCATTTCCCTTGTAATAAATAGCAATATCTATGTCGGATTTGTCATTCACCGTCCCGTTTTGCGACGAACCAAACAAATAAGCAAAAGCGATATCCGGAAAATTATCTTTAATCGCCTCTCCCAATTGTTGAATATCTATCGTTTTCATTTATTTTTTTCAAAGTTTTTTTACAGTATTGTTAATTTTTTTTCACGGCTTCGCTACATGACCGTTGGGTCACAAATCACAACTTTTCAATTCAAATCTCTTACACAGAGACCATTATTGAAAATCTTCAACCACATTTTGCAGATGCAAAGATACAATTAATCCTCTAATTTTCTAATCTTTTTTCTGCTGCTAAACTGATGCAATTTCTATCATAAAAGTTGCATAATAGCATAAAAAACGGTTAAACCTTTTTTGAGACGATAATCCCTGTAAAGGACATCATTGTTCGCGGCGCAAAGATAAGTATTAAATGTCATACATCAAATTATGGTATCCGTTATTCAATTTTATATACAGTGTTTCCATTTGCTATGTATAATGCTTTATTATAATAGTATGGAGCGCTGTTTCCATTTAATGGAACATTTGTTTCATTTGGGAATTTATATTCCCAATATTTATTGCCTGTCTTCAGGTCGAACGCATAAATCACCTTATTTCCACTTGCATAGTAGACCACATCCTTGACTATAATCGGACGCGACCAGTTTGTTCCTTCGCTCCGGAAATCCCATGCTATTTCTTTTGTTGTTATATCAAATGCGTATAAATGTGATTTTTCGGTTGTAAAAACAAGCAAATTATCTTTAATTGCCGGAGTTCTGAATAATTTTCCGTCCGATTTAAAAGTCCATTGCAACTCTCCCGATTTGGAATTAACCGCAAATAATGCAGAATCATACACAAAATAAGCAAGCGAATCCGGTATTGACGGATTGGTAAACTGTTTGGAATCTTCTTTCGTATTAAATGTCCACTTCTTTTCTCTCGAATTTAAATCAACGCAATGAAAATTTCCTCCCCAGTCGGAGTAATAGATGTTATCATGTTTTATTGTCGGCGTCCCGCAAAGAACATGATTTTCTCTTATGGTGTCCTGTATTTCTCCGCTTTCCAAATCGAATACATATAATTTTTTATCGTGGCTAAGTGCATATCCGAGGTTATCCTTTAAATTGGGGGGAAAACATACATTTCCATCCGTTTTAATCCTCCACTTTTCCTTGCCGGTTGAGAGGTCGATTGCGAAGACTGTTCCGTTTGCCGTGCCGAGATAAGCCGTATTGTCTTTAATATTTGGACCGTCATACAGTTTGCTTCCGGCATTAAATTTCCAAATCAAATCGCCTGTTTTGCAGTCAATCGCATAAAGATATCCTTTCGTGTCGCTGCAAAAAGCCATATCTTCGGTTACCATTGAAACTCCTGCGCTATTGTTTTCAATCCGATGCGTCCAGACAACGCCGTTAAATGATTTGACAGGCTCTCCCTGAAAACAAAAATGATGGTTGCTGTTACCTGCAATTTTGAACTGTGCATGGTCGCTAATCGCCACGCGAAACCCGATATAGCTGATAAGGTAGCTCGGTGGATAGCCTCCCCGGGACGATACGCGGCAGTTCCTCGCGAGTGGAAGCCAACTACCTCCGCGGTTCACGCGAGAAATGCTCGACAAAGTTCCTACAGGGTCCTGCTGAGGCGATGCCGGATATTCTCCCCAATAATCACCGCACCATTCCCACACGTTTCCGTTCATATCGTAAATACCCAGTTCGTTCGGCATTTTTGTCCCCACGGGATGTGTTGATTTGCCGCTATTTGGTCCATACCATGCAACCTCGTCTATATTATCGCTGCCGCTATATTTATAACCTTTGCTTTTACTGCCTCCGCGGGCAGCGTATTCCCATTCCGCTTCCGTAGCCAGACGGTAATTTTTACCGGATACTTGATTAAGCCATTCAATATAACGCTGTGCATCATTCCAGGCAATCAGCACAACAGGGTCGTTGTCCGTTTGCTTAAAATAAGGATTTCGCCAGTTTGCGTCGCTCCTTTTTTCCAACTTCTTTTTCACACGAACGTTGCCTCCATCCTGCTCCGCTTCTGTAATGTAGTTTGTAGCATTTACAAATTCCCGAAACTGTGCAACCGTTACCGGATATTTACCGATATTGAAACTGCTAACCGTAACTTGATGCGCCGGTTTTTCCCAGTCATAACAGTCGTCGCCCTGTTCGGCAGTACAGCCCATCAAAAACGTGCCGCCCTGCACAAAAACCATTTCCGGCTCGACGGGATGAGGTGGGGGAGAAACGTATGCATATACTTTTGCTCCCGATGTAAAATAAAGCGTTTCATTTTCTATAAACGGCTGACCTGCCACATCATCCAAACGGATTTGCCATATTTCTTCTCCGTTGTATATTCCAAAAGCATATATTTTCTTATCGCCACAATTGATGTATGCAATATCGTCGGCAATCGACGCGGAAGTATAAATTACGCCTTCTTTTTTTACGTCCCATATTGTATTTCCTGTTTTAGTATCAATCCCGTAAATATGACTGTCATCTGTTACAATTATGCAAATACTGTCCTTGACGGAGGGAGAGCGCCAAAGTTTTCCACGAGGGTCGAAGCGCCATATTTCTTCGCCGGTATCCAAATTAACCGAAATCAGTAATCCGTTGTCATTTGTCATTAAACCGCAGTTGCCTGTTATTGTAGGCGCTACGTGCGAACTTTTGTCGGTTCGATAAATTACGGTATCCGTTAAACTGAAAATGTCCTGTTTATGCAAGTTGCCATCCCAATCCGTAAAATAGACATGTTTATCGTCCCATGAAGGGGAACAGCAAATTCCATTTTCGTTCGTTTGTTTTTTGATTAAGCTTCCGGTATTAATGTCAACAATGCACCATTCTTTTCCATGGGTTCCGAAATAAGCTCTGCCATTGACGATAGCAGGCGCAAAACATGTCATACCCGAAATGTCTGTATATCTCCATATTTCGTTCCCGTTGTTGAGGTCTAATGCAATTGTTAATTTGCTTTTCGAACCGTATAAGAGCTTATTTCCTGTTACAGTTGGAGTTGATAATTGTTCCGGAATGTTATTTCGCCAAATTTGTTTGCCGGTATTTTTATCCAGAGCGAACTGATATCCCTTGTTATTTTCCTTGTCGTATGCATTTACGAGTATTTTGTCCCCGACAATTATCGGCTCGCTGCAATTTGTTGCAGACATTTCAAATTCCCATTTCTGTTGTGGCGCTGATGTTACAGGATTACTGTTATAACAACCTGAATGCGTATTACCTGAAAATACAACAACATCGGTTTGAGAGTAGATTCTAATCGCTATGCCAATTAAAATTAGCAAACTCAATACTTTCTTTTTCATATATTTTTCGTTTTTAATTAATCAGACCACAAAGGTAAATCTTTTTTGAAAATCGAAGAAATTTCGCGCTATTAATTCTTTCCTTCTACCGATATTTCGTCCCTGACGGGACTTTTTTAACCATTCTGTTTAATTCTAAAATCACGAAAAAATCATTGTAACCATTCTGTTTAATTCTAAAATTCTGCAAATTCTGATCCTTTTTTATTCCTTTCGCATAGTTTTATCGGGGCTGATTCGTGATATAATTATTGTCGGGAGCATCTGTGACAGAACGATAAGCACAAAAGAGCAAACATTCAGCGTTATCACACTAAACAAATCAATATTGACGGGAGCTGTAGAAAAGAAATAACTTTCGGGATTAAGGTGTACGATTCCGAAACAATATTGGAGAGCGCACAGCGACAAACCCAAGATATTTCCATACACAAGTCCCCGCAGCACAATCATTGACGACCTGTACATAAAGATTTTACGGATACTAAAATCGGTCATGCCCATAGATTTAAGTATCCCTATCGTAGAGATTTTCTCCAAAAGCATGATTAGCAGCCCCGATATCATATTGAATCCCGCAACCACAACCATAATTATCAATATTATCAGCACATTCATATCGAGTATTGCCAACCAGTTGAATATCTCCGGAAAAGCGCTACGCAAAGTCGTTACTTCAAGTCTCGAACCATCGTCAAAAGTCAGATATCCGGCAATTTTGTCGATTTTTTCGTATGCCTTATCCATATTGTCGGGATTACGCAGCATTATTTCCATGCCCGACACTTGATTATTATTCCACCGGTTAAGTCTTCGGATATGTCGGATATCGCAGATAACAAATATTTTATCCATTTCCTCGAAATAAGTATTATACAATCCTGCGACAGTGAAACGTCTCACTCGCACCGGTTCCTGAACGAAATATATCTCGAAAGAGTCTCCCGTTTTCAGTTTCAGCAAATTGGACAAACTTTCGGAGATAAGCGCCTTATCCGATGCCACAGAATCGTTTACGGGAAACACATTTCCATCGACTATGTACTGTTCGAAAAACGACCAGTCAAAATCCGTCCCAACGCCTTTAAGAACAACGCCCTGTATGTCATTATTCGCCTTGATTATACCTCCTTTGTACGCATATTGCTGAATGTGCCGCACTTCGGGCAATGCAGTAATAGAGCCGTAGAAATCGTAATCATTCCGAATTGGCGGAGTATCAAACGAATAATTCGAATCGAGATTAGCGATACGCACATGTGAATTGAAACCCGAAATCTTTTCTTTAAGCTGAATTTTAAATCCCGACAACACCGAGGTAGCCACAATCATCACCGCTATACTCAGCGCAACGCTGAACACGGCAATGCGAGTCATCACCTTGACCGGTTTATTGTCTTTATTAAAAGACAGTTTCTTTGCGATAAAAAATTCCGTATTCAAATCATTCTCTTAACAAAAATGTGTAATTGACTGCATCGGACTAAAATTGCACTTTGCTCACTCTTTCGATTGCTTCTTTGAAGTTTTTTTGCTTAGTACAGAGAGATATGCGGACAAAACGTTCCCCTGTGCTTCCGAAAATAAAACTTGGAGTGATGAATACTCTTGCTTCCTTCAATATCTTGTCGCTCAACCATTCTCCCGAAGGCATACTCGAAGGTATTTTACACCACAGGAACAAACCGACCTGATTTGTATCGAAAGTTAAGCCGAGTTTGGTCGCAAGTTCTTCCGCCAATTTCCGGCGTTCGCGATATTCTTCGTTACGTTTAACGTGCCATTCATCGCTGTTTTCGAGCGCTTTGACGGCGGCGCGCTGGATTCCCAAAAATATTCCCGAATCCATATTGCTTTTGAACTTCATGATAGAATCGATATAGTCTTTTTCGCCGATAACCCAGCCGACACGCCAGCCCGCCATGTTGTGCGATTTACTCAACGAGTTCATTTCCAAAGCTACTTCCTTTGCGCCTTCATAAGTCAGAATGCTTTTATACTCGTTGTTAAGCACTAAACTGTAAGGGTTGTCGTTGACTAAAAGGAATTTGTTCTTTTTAGCAAGTGCAATCAGCCGGTTATATGTTTCGTCGGTTGCACGCACGCCGGTCGGCATATTCGGAAAACACGACCACATCAGTTTCACTTTCGATAAATCCTGTTTCTCCAGTTCGTCGAAATCGATTTGCCAGCCAGCCTCTTCTTTCAGTTTATAATTCCGAATTTTAGCTCCTGCTAACAGTGTTACCGAGGCATAAGTCGGATAACCCGGGTCGGGCACCAGAACTTCGTCGCCTTCGTTCACAAACGACATGGTAATGTGCATAATTCCCTCTTTCGAACCGGCAAGGGGAAGCACTTCCGAATTTGGGTCGGATTCGACGCCGAAAGTTTTTCCGTACCATACCGAAATAGCCTTACGCAGCTCCAAATCACCGCGATATGGCTGATAACCGTGCGAATCGTCGCGCAATGCGATTTCGTGCAGTTTCTCGATAGTTTCGTCCGAAGGACGCAAATCGGGGCTTCCTATTCCCAGATTAATCACAGGTATCCCTGTCTTGTTCATTTCTGCAATCTCTGCATTTTTTCTCGAAAAGTAGTATTCCTGAATACTTCCTAATCTATTGGCTTCTTTGATAATCATTGCTGTATATATTGTAATAATTTTAAACTTCCGAAGGTAATTCTCCTTTTTTATATTCTCCGTATATCGACAATCCCGAAACATGCCTTACCACTTCGGAAATCGAAGCTTCGTAATTGGCGGAATTATCCCACTCTAAATCGACGTGAAAGGCGTACTGGTAAGGTTGCCCCAATATCGGAACCGACTGTATTTTGCTCACATTCACATCGTGACGGGCAAATATCGATAAGGCTTCAGCCAACGAACCCGGCTGATGTCTCACTTCAAACGACAGCGAGGCTTTGTTGCTGCCGGATACCGGTTTGTGATTTTTCGACAACACAATGAAACGGGTGTAGTTTTTTTTGATTGTTTCGATACCTTCTTTAAGGATTTCGAGATTATACATCTTCGCTGCGACTGTCCCTGCAACGGCAGCGGTGTCGGCAAGCTGATTTTCGTAGATGTTTTTTGCCGATTCGGCGGTATCTTCCGTCTCCGAAATCACTACGCTTTTCGGCAGTGTGCCAAGATATTCGGCGCACTGACGTAAGGCGATAGGATGTGAAAGCACCTGTTTGAGGTTTTTAATCTTCGTGCCTTTCAACGCCATGAGGTTCATCTTTATTCTAAGATAAATTTCGCCTGTTATCCTCAGCCTGAACTCGTCGAGATAGCCATAGTTTTGCAGCAAACTGCCTGCAATAGTGTTCTCTATAGCCATGACTGCGTAATCGGCTTCTCCGGAATCCACCTTCTCGCTCAACAGTCTGAACGTGTCACATTCCAAAAGACTGATGTCTTCTCCGAAAAATTTGCGGGCTGCTTCATCGTGAAACGCTCCGGCTACACCTTGTATTGCTATTTTCATTTTATCATATAACTAACAGATTTATACTCTGTTCTTCGTTTACGGAATATATTTTCCGCCTGCAAATTTACATTGTTTTTTTGAAACGGTGGTTTTTTATGAATTAAATACTTTTTCATAAGAATTACATTTATTTATTTTTAATAGTTCCTACTCCTGTCTGAACTTTGATTTTTTGTGATTTAACTGATTTTTATGATTCTGTTCTATCGGGGGGATCATAAAAATCAAATGAATCAGAGTTCAAATTTTCCATCGCCTGTCCGCCGGAAGAATTTGTGTCATTTCACGTCATTACTATGACACACCTCACGTCATTACTATGACACGACCATCGTCATTACTATGACATGAACATCGTCATTACTATGACATGACCATCGTCATTACTATGACATGACCATCGTCATTACTATGACACACCTCACGTCATTACTATGACATGACCATCGTCATTACTATGACATGACCATCGTCATTACTATGACATGACCATCGTCATTACTATGACACGACCATCGTCATTACTATGACACGACCATCGTCATTACTATGACATTAATAAAGTCATAATCAATTCATCCGGCGCGGCGACATTTTCCATTTATTGCAGTGTAGCAGCGCCCGGAATGTCGAGGCTCTAATAAACATTTTGGAATGACATTATGTAATGTCATATTCATCTGTAAATGTAAGCATATAAACCCCCCTGCCTTCTCTGAGGTTTACAGAGAAGGCATAGAGAGTTACCTGTTTAGTGTCGTCAATCGGACGAAACTGACGTCAATCAATAATTTTGTTCGCCAACCGTTACCGGACCAATCAGACCCGATTCGAACAGTTGGGAATCTTTATTATAGTGGCGATATGCAGCAAAAGTATATCTACCGCTTGTACGGGGTTTTCCTTCGAGCAGCCAGTCGGGCCAGCGTCCTTGTTCGATACCGTCGTAGGGCTGTTGTTCGTCGCCAATCAGACGGTTAGTCCAGAGATTGACGACTTCGATTTCGAGTGCGTTATCTTTTGCTTTCACAGCGCCGGATATATCTACGCGCCAGGGGGCAGTCCATACTGTACCGAGGTCTTTACCGTTCAGACGAACGCGCGCCACGTTCTTCACTTTTCCCAAATCGAGATACAAAGCGTTGCCTTTCGTATATTCGGGCATGTCGAACGATTGACGGTAGAATGCCGTTCCCGAATAATATTTTATTCCCGTGTCCGGATTAGTTGCCCAGTCGTGCAGTTTGTCGAAGACGACCGATTCGGGACCGCCCCATTTCGGGTCAAACGACACCGTCCAGGCAGTTTCTAAAGTAGCCAGCTGTTTCGTTGCGGGGAAATTTACAGTGTTCGACGGTTTGCGGGCTTTGTTGCGGAACACGACGAAATAGCCCTCGTTCACATCAAATTTCAGCGGGATGCTTGTCACATTTTTTTCGACCGTATATTCGGGTAAAGCGCGTATTTTTCCGGTAACGGGATGCCAGAGTTCGGGCTGTTTCCCTGTGATGCGGAATTTGCATACGGCATCGACAGTTTTGTCGGTACGGTTGGACACGAAATAAATATCTATCTCCTTGTCGGTACGGTGCATATAGCGGATTTGTCCGGTAGAAGTGAAATCCGGCGGAATGGAATCCGACAGGATTTTCGCCGTGAGGTCGTATTTCGGATACAGCCCGTCGGCTTCGGTACGGAGTTCATCGCCCCAAAAGATTCTGCCCTTTCCGAAAGCGCGGACGGTGAGCCTCTCCGGAGGAACAGTTCCGCCCCAGAGTTCGCGTGCGAGCGTCTGCACTTCGGCGTCGCATGCCGGATAGTTCGACAGGCTCGGCGACTTTTCCGGCGGGAGTCCTACGACCGTTGCCCCGTCGTTGACAAGTTCTTTGATTTTCGTCAACAGCTCGGGTCTCATCGTTTCAAACGCCGGAAGCGCCAGCAGACGGTATGTCGCTCCGCTCGGGAACACCACGCAACCGTTTTTCGCTTTCGCTTGATAGAGCAGGCTCGGCGGGCAGGCGTCGAAATTGTATCCCTTGCGGTCGGGCATCATCGGGTCTTCGCCTTCGAGAGCCGATTTGGGAGCGCGGAACACGTGCGGTGCGCCTTCGGACGTGAGGTAGAGGACGTCGGCAACCGTCCGTCCCTGTTGCAGCATAAACTGACCGCGTGCAACATAATCGTGATATGCGCGCGACAGATACCACCATGTCTGATTGCGGTCCCAATGCACGCCGTAACCTCCCATGGTCATACCCGGACGCAGGTTGTCGGGCAACGCCTGATGCGCAAAGGTGTGGTACATAAACCGGTTGATGCCCGAAGCCCAAGCCCATTCGCCTTCGTTCTT
>JAIRLF010000014.1 GCA_031259655.1 Prevotellaceae bacterium | reverse complement strand
TACCGGAAGGACTCTTTAGCGGCAAATGGGGCTTTATCGACAGAACCGGCAAAGAAGTTATTCCTTTGAAATACGATAATGCACAGTCTTTTTCCGAAGGACTTGCTGCTGTAGCTCACTATGAGAGATTATTGGACGGCAAATGGGGCTATATCGACAGAACCGGCAAAGAAGTCATTCCTTTGAAATACGATTTTGCAGAGCCTTTTTCCGAAGGGTTTGCTCGTGTAGAATTGAACGGCAAATATGGCTATATTGACAAAACCGGCAAACAGGTCATTCCTTTGAAATACAATTATGCCTCGCCTTTTTCCGAAGGGCTTGCTCGTGTAAAATTGAACGGCAAATATGGCTATATCGACAAAACCGGCAAACAAGTCATTCCTTTGAAATACGATGGCGCAGATGATTTTTCCGAAGGGTTTGCTCGTGTAAAATTGAACGGTCGAGAGTTTTACATCGACAAAACCGGAAAAGCTTATCGATAAACCTGTCTGAAATGCGATTAACATGATTATAAAATAATGAATAATACAATGAAAAAGAGTGTGATATTATTAATTTTAAGTTTGATGTTTGTCTGCGTATATGCGCAGGAATATTCCATTTGTTACCGTACATATCACGGTAAAGGCGTTGCCGCATACAAGGCGGGCAACTACGTAAAAGCAAAAGAATATTTTCAAGCAATCCGCAAAGCCTGTGTTCCCAAAGATATTCCCGAAAAGAACGACGTCAAGAGTTGGATAAAAAAATGTGAAGATGCAATTGACGATGGAAAATTGAAAATAAAAATGTCGGATTACAAATATGGTTTTATAGACGAAACCGGCAAAGAAGTCACTCCTTGTAAATACGATGATGCAAAAGATTTTTTCGGAGGGTTTGCTCGTGTAGAATTGAACGACAAATGGGGCTATATCAACAGAACCGGCAAAGAAATAACTCCTTTGAAATACGATTATGTAAATGATTTTTCCGAAGGGCTTGCTCGTGTAAAATTGAACGGCAAATGTGGCTATATCGACAAAACCGGCAAAGAAGTCATTCCGTTGAAATACGATGGTGCAGGGACTTTTTTAGAAGGACTTGCTTGTGTAAAATTGAACGACAAATGGGGCTATATCAACAAAACCGGCAAAGAAGTCGTTCCTTGTAAATACGATGATGCAGCGATTTTTCTCGGAGGGTTTGCTCGTGTAGAATTGAACGGCAAATATGGCTACATTGACAAAACCGGTAAAGAAGTCACTCCGTTGAAATACGATGATGCATTGCCTTTTTTCGAAGGGCTTGCTCGTGTATGTTTGAACGGCAAATGTGGCTATATTGACAAAACCGGCAAAGAAGTTACTCCTTTGAAATACGATGGCGGCGAAGGGCTTGGTATCGGAAGCTGGGACGGCAGACGGACTTTTTTCGAAGGGCTTGCTCGTGTAGAATTGAACGGCAAATGTGGCTATATCGACAAAACCGGCAAAGAAGTCGTTCCTTGTAAATACGATTATGCACGGGATTTTTCCGAAGGACTTGCTACTGTGAGATTGAACGACAAATATGGCTATATCAACAGAAACGGCAAAGAAGTCATTCCTTTGAAATACGATAGTGCATGGGATTTTTCCGAAGGGCTTGCGGCTGTAGAATTGAACGACAAATGGGGCTTTATCGACAAAACCGGTAAAAAAATCATTCCTTTGAAATACAATTTTGCCTTGCCTTTTTCCGAAGGGCTTGCTCATGTGATGAATGACAAACATGGCTATGACAAACGTGGCTATATCGACAAAACCGGCAAAGAAGTCATTCCGTTGATATATGATGACGACTTCTCTCTTGGCATTGCTTATTGGGAATTTTTAAACTTAAAAAGCAGCAAATGAAAGTATTTGACAGAACCGGAAGGTCCGTAAAAAAACAGCAACAATATTCGGATTTACAACCTGCTCCACGGCGGAATCCCGTTCCAAAACCCGCTCCACAGCCCGAATTAAAACCTTCGGAAATTAGCGACTATGGCGATGTTCCTGTCGAAGCGTCCAAGCCGAAAATTGACAATCGCGTTCTGTTCCGAAGCTCTTCACAAGGCGAGGAAGAGGCAGATAATTCAATTTCTATCGACGAAAACAGTCTGTATTCCGGCGGTTGCGAAGATGAAGCGACGCGTACAGCCGACACTCCCGCCGGTCTTCCCAGTCTTCGTCAGCGAATGAGGCACAGCCTGTCGGGACGTTCGGTTGCAGTAGGATTTCCTGTACTCATCTATAATGATAAAAAACAAGGATTAGTGGTTGTTGATATTGTCGTTAATCAGGAAGGTCAAGTTACTGACGTTTATGTGTTCAGACAACAATGATTTATATAATTTATCATGAATATGAGAGACATAAAAATAATGAATAAAATAAAAAGAGTGTAATGTTATTACGGCAGACTAACAGTCAAAAAGTTAAGGAAAGATATTATTAAAGAATTAAGGATTAAATAAATATTATAAATATTAAATAAAGTAAATATATGAAAATAATAACAATCGGGCGCGCTCCCGAAAACACGGTTGTCACCGGAGACCCATTAGCGGCTAATTATCATCTTCGAATTATTCAGGATAATGACGGTCGATTTCGTTTAGTCAATTGTGACATAAACAATGACACTTTTGTGAATGAAGTTAAAGTACTTCAAGAAGTGCATCTCAACGAGAATGATGTTATCCGTATAGGAAACACTGTTTTGCCATGGGAAACATATTTCTCCAAAGCAAAGACTGTAACAGTCGCAAAACCGCCGAAACCGAAACCGAAACCGAAACTAAATCGGGGTATTCTTTGGGGAATAATCGGCAGCGTCGTTGCGGTGGCGTTGGCTTATTTCATTCTCTTCGGCAAATCGACAGAGTTTGAAGAGTATAAACAGCGAGCGAAAATAAATTACGAAAATGAAGTCTACGAGGTCGCTCTGGAATACTGTAACAACGCATTAGCCATCAAAGATGATGAGGAATTAAAAGAATTGCGGCAGAAAATCATGATGGAAATTGGGAATTAATACAACCCTTGTCGCATAATGCCAATGTCGTCTCTGTGTGGATATTGTTGGGCGTATGCAATACGCCCCTACCGGTATATGGTCGTTGTAGGGGCGTATCGCATACGCCCTTACTCAATATTGCATAAACGATTTTGCCACAAACTCCATAACCAGCGGGAGTTCCATACGCCAATACGACCATGTATGACCGCCGTCTTTCACGCGATATTCGTGAGCAATCTCGTTTTTTCGGAAAAGAATATGCATCAGACAGTTTCCCTCGTATAGAAAGTCGTCGTCTCCGCAACTGATATACCAGCGGATACGTTTAATTTTATCCAACTCTTCTTTGGAAGCGTTTTTGATAATTTCCTCAATATTATGGCGTTTGAAATAAGCTTCCAATTGAGCGTCGGTTACTTTGCCGGCGGCATTACCGAGACGGGTTTTTAGTTGTCCCATCTCCCAACTACCTGTAGATGCGCTCAATGGAGCGGCAGCAGCAAACATGTCGGGTTGATGTAGCGAATAAAAAATTGTTCCGCCTCCTCCCATCGACAAGCCTGCAATAGCGCGGTAACGGCGTTCGCTACGAACTCTGTATATCGTTTCGATATGAGGAATCAATTCCTTGAAAAAGAAATCTTCGTAATCGAAATCACCTTGAATATCATTGAAATATCCTCTACGTCCGGTGTTAGCGTCGGGCATCACGACAATCATTGGACAGGCTTTTCCTTCGGCGATAGTTTTATCTGCAATATGTTGAACTTGTCCGAATTGCACCCATCCGGCATGGTCGTCGCCTGCGCCGTGAAGAAGATAGAGCGCCGGATAGCTTTGGTCGGATTTGTCGTAACCCGCCGGCAGATAAATGGAATACTTACGTTCCATTTTCAGTATTTCACTTTTCAGAGTATGCGTTTCGTAAACAACGCTTTGCGCATAAATTCCCAACACAGGGAATAACGCCACAACCATAATTGTAAATAAATGTTTCATAACTTATTGTTTTTTAATTACACTCTTCACTTTTAGTTTTTGCTTCCCGAGTAGATGACAGCAATGCCGAATGTAAGCGGTTTGTATTTGGTATTCACAAATCCTGCTTTGTTCATCCGGTTTGTCATTTGCTCGTATTGAGGAAACTGACTGACAGATTCGGGTAAATATCTGTATGCATGATTATTTCCTGACACAATTTTCCCAATAAGAGGGAGGATGCGAAAAAAATAAAAACTGTAAAGCGTTCGAATAAACGAGTTTCGAGGCATCGAAAAGTCCAGAATAAAAACCTTACCCGAAGGTTTTGTAACTCTGCGCATTTCGCGGAGTCCTTTGTCCAGATTTTCGAAATTACGCACTCCAAAGCCAACGACTACAGCATCGAACATGTTCGATTCGAACTCCAAATTTTCGCTATCTCCGTAACGGAGGTCGATACAGTCGCCAAGATGTTTTTTTTCAATCTTTTCACGTCCTTTCTCAAGCATTTTTTCAGAAATATCGACGCCTGTAATTTTTCGTGTTTTTTTTCTTTTGCTTTTGGCGCATTCGATAGCAAGGTCGCCGGTGCCTGTTGCAACGTCTAGAACAAGAGCAGGATTAGCAACGTCAAGCATTTTCCGCAATTTTCGACGCCAAATCCTGTCCGTACCGAGCGAAAGTGTTCTGTTCAGGAAATCGTATCCGGATGCGATATTGTCAAACATTTCGGCAACCTTAGTCTTTTCCATACTCCGCATGTAAAGGTTTGATTCTCCTGAAACGCAGTTTAAAAACGCCCCAAGCGGCTTCGCCGAATATTCCGGAGTTCATTTTCGAGGAACCTAATTTCCTGTCGATAAAAATAATCGGGACTTCGACTATTTTGAAACCTAATTTCCAAGCCGTATATTTCATTTCTATCTGAAAACCATAGCCTTTCATCTTGATACGGTCGAGATTGATAGCATTCAACACCTTGAATGTGTAGCATTTGAAGCCTGCCGTTGCATCTTTGACTCTCATTCCCGTAACCAAACGAACATACGAAGATGCATAATATGACATAATTACTCTGCCCATGGGCCAATTCACGACATTTACTCCCGATATGTATCTCGAACCTATCGCTACATCGGCGCCATCGCAACATGCTTCGTACAAATGTATTAAATCGTTGGGGTTGTGCGAAAAATCGGCGTCCATCTCGAAGATATAATCATATTTATGTTCGATTGCATACTTGAAACCGGTGATATATGCCGTTCCCAGTCCAAGTTTCCCCGAACGTTCGACAAGATGAAGCGAATCAGGGTGTTGTATCATGAGTTCCTTCACAATGCCGGCGGTGCCGTCCGGAGAGCCATCGTCAATAATCAGAATTTCAAAGCCACCACTCAACGAAAAAACTTTTTCGATAATTGCTTTGATGTTTTCTTTTTCGTTGTAGGTAGGAATAATAACTAACTTTCTATTTGCCATATTTTTAAACTTTTGTAAAGCACATTTCGATTATCATTTTTTCTTGCTTAACAAGAGTTCGGGTTCATCGGTGGTTATGTAATCAACATTCCGATTAAGAAACAAATCCATAGCCTCAGACGAGTTTACCGTCCACACATTCAAACTCAAACCAAGCTCTTG
>JAIRLF010000002.1 GCA_031259655.1 Prevotellaceae bacterium | reverse complement strand
CGACCTGATTGCAATGGGAACACTCGCAGGCAAAGATTTTTACAAGACTATGGTGACGGCAAACGGTATGGTGCGCGACTTTTATGAACGAATCAAGGGAGAAACAAAATCGTCTATTGTTTATCGAACGTTTATCACCGGCATTTCGCCCGTGATGCTCGACGACCTGACAAGCGGCTACAATATTGCCGAACTGCTTACGCTTAAACAAAAGTATAACGAAATGCGGGGATTTACTCAAGCAGAAGTAGAAACGTTGATGTCGGAAACAGGCGTCGATCCGGCATTGATTAATGTGGATATGGAAGCGTATTATAATGGCTATCTGTTTCATAAAGATGCCAAAAACAGAGTATATAATCCTGCGATGATACTGTATTTTTTCAAACAGATACTTGATGAGGGCAAACCGCCTGAAAACATTATCGATCCGAATCTTCATACAGATTACGGTCGTTTACAGCGACTCTCGCAGAACAAAAAAAACCGTGAAATTTTGTTACAGATTATGAGGGAAGGAAGTATAGTTTCCAGAATTTTGGAAAAATTCCCGATAGATATGATAGACGATGACAGTTATTTCATTTCTTTGTTATTCTACATGGGAATGTTGACAGTAGAACAACCGTACCAGTCACGGTTGAAACTCTGCATCCCAAACTATTCCATTAAAATCCAATACTGGGAATATCTGGCAAAATATGTTATGGAAACGTCTCCGAATATAACGATTCAGTCCGGTCTGCTGGAAGATGCAATCTATGCACTCGCTACGACAGGCAACGTGCAACAGTTTATCGCATACATCTCGGAAAACGCTTTCAGCAAACTTTCCGACCACGATTTACAGAATTTCGACGAAAAATATATCCAAATTTTGATGCTGGCATATTTGCTTATGAGCAATATTTACATTCCGATGAGCGAATACGAAACAGTACCCGGACGGGCGGATATTTTCCTGCAACGTAATCCGCGGTATCCTGAGATTACTTACGAATGGATTTTCGAAATAAAATACTGCAAGACATCGGCAAAAAAGAACGAAATCGCCGCTAAACGCGACGAAGGTCTGGAGCAGTTAAAGCAATATCTTCAATCGTACAGGATGAAAGACCGTCCGAATCTGAAAGCAGCCTTGCTTATCTTCATCGGCAAAAATAAATTTGAAATAACAACAATATAAATAAAGGTATGAAAACAGGATATAACGGAACGCTCATGAAAATTCAAGACATAAACATTTGCCGGAAGCCTACGCATCCGGCAAACGTTTCCCGTCATTTCTGCAATCGTACAGTGAGATACCCTCGCCTAATTCGCTTTTATTCCATCCACAGGATTGGCAGTAGCTGCCTTGTAGCTTTGATAACTTACGGTTATCAGCACGATAACAAACACTAACACACCGCTCAATATAAACATCCACCAGTGTATTGCAGTTTTGTATGCAAAATTTTCGAGCCAGCGGTTAACGATAATATATGCCAACGGGACGGCAATAATATATGCAATTAAAAACTGTAATATAAAGCCTCTGTTCAACATCAGAATCACCTCTTTTACCGATGCGCCGTTGATTTTGTGTATGGCGATAGTTTTCCGTTTCGATTTGACATTGAACAAAATCAGACCATACACGCCCATAACGGTTACAAGGATAGTAATCAGTCCGAAAATCGAAATCAGTTTGGCGAGATTGTTTTCCTGTTTGTAAAGTTTATGAAGTTCTTCGTCCAGAAAACCGATTTTCACAGGTTCGCTGCTGAACTGTTTACACAGAGCCTGCATATAATCGAGAGCGCTGCGGGTATTTGCCCCGTTGATTCTCACGAGAAAAGCTCCAAGCCCGTTAGTATAGTTTTTGCCCGTAACGAAAGCAATAGGACGCACAGGCGCGCGCAATGATTCGAAATTGAAATCCTCCATTATCCCGATGATTTCACAGGATTCGGAAAATCCCTCGATTTCTTTGCCTACAAGTTCGGTAAAACCGTATTTTTTCACAAACGTCCGGTTAAATATCATTTTCCCTTTCCCCTGCATGTCGCCTTCTTCGAAATCGCTACCTTCGACGATATTTATCCCAAAGAAACGCAAATAATTATGACTTACGGGCCACACAGCCATGTTCACTCCCGTGCCTTCAAACGAGCGTCCCCATGTCATCATTCTTTCGGTTCCCGGGAGAAAAGCGGAATACGTGAAGTCAATAATATCAGGGTTTTTCTTCAGCTCGATTTCAAACGCTTTTACATCGCTTAACAGATATGCCGGCAAGTAGGCAACATTATCTTTCCGGATACCCCATGACTTGTCCTGCATGTAATCGTGCTGTATTTTGATGAATCCGGATACGGTTACCAATAAAACAGCCGAACTGAACTGTATGATGATAAGTGTATTTTTCAAAATCTTGCTGCCCATCGAAAGCATATACGAACCGCTAAGCGCCATTGCGGGTTTGAACGCCGTACTGTAAAAAGCGGGATAGAGACCGGCGACAAGTCCCAGTATCAACGCAAGACACGCCATCAACGGATATAATCCGATGTTTTTCGACAGTGAGATATCTGCCTGAAAAAATTCACGGACTACGCTTGTGCCGAAATAATGGACGAAAAAGAGCGATATGACAACCGCAATCAACGAAATAAATACGGCTTCCATCACGATAGAGAATTTCAGAAGAAACGCGCTTTCGCCAAGTATTCTCCGTATATTCAGCCCCTTCAGCCTGACGGGCGCCATCGAAACGGAAAAGTTAATGAAATTGATATATGCAATAATCAGAAGCAATATCCCGATAGCTAATAACGAGAGAGTTGTATTCAAACTGCCCTTGCCTGTAGCCGGAAATTTCAGATGAATATCGGGCAGAGCGGTCAGTTCAAAGACCCATCCCCGCTCCCCGTTCTGTTCTGTTAAAGATTCATCGCTGTTGAGACCGTTCAAAATTTTGTCTCTGTCGCCCTCGCCGATTTCCAGATAGGAAATATATGACCATTCGGAATCAACATCTTCGGGCTGCATCATATACACTCCGTTAGTCAAACTGCAATTCTCCGGAAAATCCTCGCACACCGCAACAACCGTAAACAGGATATCGCCGGAGTGAGTACCGTAGTGAGGAGTAAAAGTCTTACCGAGAGGGTCTGCCTTGCCGAAAAATTTTTGTGCAACGCTTTTCGTAAGCATCACTTTGTTGGGTTCGGTAAACGCCTGACGTGCATCGCCTGCGATTATTTTCGGAGTAAACATGTCCAAAATACCCTCGCTTGCTCGTAATACCGGCGACTCAAATTTGTGACTGTCGCCCGTCGCATCCTTAACATCAAATCGCATATTGTTCATGTTATTATTTGTGAAACAATAATTTTTCACTTCCGGATACTTTTCGGCTATCATTTTCGACAACATAGTGTTTGTAGTACTCCAGCGGGTACCACGATGCGGAAGGTATTTGGAGATAAGGTAGATATTGTCTGCTTTTTCGAAATTTTCGTCAAAACCGAAATCGTAATGCGCCTGAATAACGACTACAAAAAATACGGCAAAAGCAACCGATAATCCCAAAATATTCAATATACTCGATACTTTAAACCGTTTCAGGACAAAAATAAAATTTCTAAGTATGAGTCTCATAATTCAAACAGTTATCAAAATGAATACATTTTATCGGTGAACATCACCTGCTCCGGATTTTGTGATGTCTATCGTTGTATATGTCAGTTTTGTGATGTTGACATCCGCGCCGCCCGAGGCAGATATTTTGACATCACCGGCTTTTCCGCTTATATTGATATCGGCTCCGCCCGAAGCGGAGGCAGCAAGATTTCCCGAAGTGATGAGATTCTTGATATTCAAATCGCCTCCTCCGCTTGACGAGAAATTGCAGGAGAAATTGCTGTCGGAGACTTGAAGATTGTTCACATCACAGTCGGAGCCGCCTGAGGTTGATATTTCGATTGCTCCGGCGACAGTCAGGCTTTCGATAATAATGTCGGAGCCTCCTGACGAAGAAATATCAACGCCTCCGTCAACATTCAGTTCGCCTATCTTTGCGTCGGCTCCTCCTGATGTCTGTAAATGAAAACCGTCGTCGCATTTTAACTTATCCGCATAAAAATCAGAACCTCCGGATACTTTTACTTCGTAAAGCGCCGGCGCCGAAACATACACTTTTAAGTTGGAAGTTCTCCATTTTACAATTTTTATTCTTTCCTTCCCTTCGACGTTCCATTTGACGACAAGAGTTTCGTCTTTCACTTCGGTAACAATCTTGTCTAAATACTTTTCCTCAGCCTCTACCACAACGCTGTACGAATCGCTTTGAACAAAATAAATGTCAATACCTCCTCCCAAACTGATTTTACGGAAAGAATCTGTTTCTCTGGTCTCTTTGACCGGTTTTTCTGACGTACAAACTGTTGTACAGAAGAATGATGCGCAAATTAATGCTAATGTAATTAAATTTCTTTTCATTGTATTTATTTTATAAATCATTTTTTGACTGTGTTTACATTATATAAGACGTTTATTTTTTTATCATGTTACACTTTTGCAAGAAATTTCGATGAGGATAAAGACCGCTGTTTAACACTGTCGCCTCCGATTGAACGAAATCCGCAAAACGAAGACGATGAACACAGTATTGCCATTTTCCGTATTTCGAGCCTTTATCACTGCATTTATGTATAAAATCAAAAATTTAAGATTTGGCTCTTATTACTCAAAAAAACAGGCTGTCCCCGTTTGGAGACAGCCTGTTGTCATTGCCGTTACAATTAACTGTACAGCTTTTTACGATTGCGCGACAACCGATACAAACGATTTTGAATTTGCTTTCTTTTTGAAAACAACAACTCCATCGATAAGTGCGTACAGCGTATGGTCTTTACCGATACCTACATTTTCACCCGGACGGTGAACTGTTCCTCTTTGACGAACCAGTATATTTCCCGCTTTAGTCGTTTGTCCGCCAAAAATTTTCACACCCAAGCGTTTACTGTGTGATTCGCGTCCGTTTTTCGAACTTCCAACTCCTTTTTTGTGTGCCATTTTTTACTGTCTTTTCAAAATTAATTATACAATATTTTCAATTTGGATTTGAGTAAAAAACTGACGGTGTCCGTTTTTCACCTTATATCCTTTCCTGCGTTTTTTCTTGAAAACAATAACCTTATCTCCTTTAAGATGTTTCAAGACCTTGGCAGTCACTGTGGCGTCTTTAAGCGTAGGTGCGCCAACCTGAACCTTACCGTCGTCATCTATAAGCAGGACTTTATCGAAACTCACGGAGTCGCCTTCGGCTTGCTCCAGACGGTGTACGAAGAGTCTCTGATCTTTTGTTACTTTAAATTGCTGACCTGCTATTTCTACAATTGCGTACATCAATGTGTGTGTTTTATTAAATTATAAAATTTCAGGGCGCAAAGGTATATAAATTATCGAATATGACAAATAATTTTTGGTACAACCGTGCGAAATCAGTTTCGGGTCGACGGACAATATTCCCGCTTTATTCAACCTTACTGATATTGAAGCGACAGGGGATTTCGGTGAAAATATTGTGATTACGGGTGCATTTCAAATTGTCGCTTTTATTTTTTACCGCAAAGAACACAAAGTATCCGCAAAGGGCGCAAAGCGCGTAGCGTTCTTTGCGCTTTCATCTTTGCGCCCTTTGCGGTTAATTTCCTGTTATGCGACAATTTGAAATACACCCGAAAAGTAGCTAAACCTTAT
>JAIRLF010000375.1 GCA_031259655.1 Prevotellaceae bacterium | reverse complement strand
AAAAACAGTAACAGTTACGAAATCCCATACAATATCGCTAATTTGCAGGGTGTGTATATATTGCAACTGATTTCCACCAAAGCAAATACTTCGCTGAATTTGATTATTAACGGATATTAAATTTGGAATTTTAGGTTCCTCTGGCTTTAGCCGGCTTTAGCCAGAGGAATCGGAAAAGTTTGCGACAATTTGAAATGCACCCTAAAATAGCGTGACGGCAAAAAAATACATTTCAATCACTAAAACCACCAAAGCCACAGCCACACGCGATTTACAGGAACTCGTTAAAAATGAAATTTTAATGAAAGAAGGCGATGGACGCAGTACTCATTATTTGCTGAATTTATAAAGGTTTAAATCAAAAGCCGCCGGCGAAAAATAATTCTCCGGCGTGCAAGTATCAAATTATTTTGTACCTTTGCGACTAAAAAATTTTAAAATATTGTGTTATGGACTCTAAAATGTTGAATGATATTATTACTGTATTAGACAAGTCGCCCGTTGAAAAGGCTTGGCTGTTCGGCTCTTTTGCACGCAACGAAGAAGATAGTCAAAGCGATATTGATATGCTGATACGTTTCAGTCCGAATGAAAAAATCACACTTTTTCGTTATGGAGGCATTGTTTACAATTTAGAACAAATTACAGGCAGGAAAATAGATTTGGTTGAGGAAGAAATGTTGCAATCATTTGCACTTATGACTGCCGAAAAAGATAAAGTATTGATTTATGAGAAATCTGGAACAAGATAAAGAACGAATAAAGCATATTCTTGATGCAATCGAAAATATTTTGAACTTTACAAATGGACATACTTATGAGGAGTTTATATCCAATGTTATGTTGCGCCATGCTGTATTTCATAATTTTGTTATCATAGGCGAAGCGGCAAATTCACTCACAAAAGAATACAGAGAATCAAATCCTTCTGTTAATTGGGGCGAAATTATCGGTATGAGAAATTTTCTTGTTCACGGGTACTACACTGTGCAAAATAATATTATATGGCTAACAATCAGTGAAGATTTGATTTCTCTAAAAGAAAAACTTACAAACACCCTATAATCGTCATATTGTTGCAAATCCAAAGCAAAGAAACTTTGCGCTCTTTGCGTAAAAAACAACCACATTATATAAATGACAAGACAATAGTTAATACATGAAACAGATTCTTTTGTTGGTTTTAACAGCATTGTGTCTACAAAATTGTTACAGGGAGCAGGCAGTGTCTATTACAGTAGATTTCGTATTAACAGTCGAAGATAGCGATTATTCCGTGCCGTCGCGTATTTTGTTGGAAAACAAAAGTACGGGAGCGGATAACTACAAATGGACATTTGAAGGAGGAACGCCGGCGTCGTCGGACAGGCAACATCCCGACGCGGTACTGTATCGCAATGCGGGAACATACACTGTTCGTCTTGAGGCGTGGAACGACGACGAACGCAAAAGCAAAGAGTATATTTTACAGTTAGATTCGGCTGTGTATATTGATTTCGAAATCGAAATTCCCGTCAACAACATCTCACCCGTGCAGGCGCTTATATCCAACAAATCTTCCGGCGGACATACTTATCACTGGACATTTGTCGAAGACGGTGAAACAACATCGTCGAATCTTTATAATCCTCCGCCTGTGAGTTTTACCGAAGCAGGCGAACATACAGTAACGCTGGAAATATCCAACGGTCGTGAAACTTTCGTTCTTTCAAAAAACATAGTCGTATTGCCGGCCATGTCGCTGGATTTCGATATTATTCCCTCGTTTGACGACGAAGACATGGAAGCGCCGTTTACCGCTGTTCTTCAAAACCAAAGCGTCAACGGATTACAATATCAATGGGTCAGCGAAAACGGTTATATCTCCAATGATACCGCCACCGTTACCACCACTGTGAAATATAATTTGCCGGGCGCATACGCCATAACATTGAACGCCGATAACGGCAAAGAAATCAAATCCATATCCAAGACCATTGTCGTTAAACCAAACAGCAATCTCTACATTATGAAAGATGTAAAACTCGGAATAAAACCGGCTCATGCAAGTATCGGCAGTTTTTATTCGTGCGCTCTGCGAAAAGTGATTACAAGAGACGAGGTAGATGCGCAAAATGGACAATTGATTGATTTTGCATTTTTCGGATTGGACGAAACATTTCGCTATTGCAGGATACTGTCGCCGGATTCTGTTGGCAATTACGCGTTTTACGATATCCCCGATGCAAGACACACTTCTGTTATCAATGTTTTGGAAAACTCGCCGATAGTTTTCGACGAAACCGATTTCGACAGTATGGAGAACGATGATATTCTGGCAGTTCTTCCTGTTGCAGAAAACGATAGCGGAGAAGAATATTTTACCGCAGATATTGTCCCGCGCATCATCCTTTTTGAAACGGACGACGGACGGAAAGGCGCTGTCAAAATAAAGGATTTTGTTTCAGAGAATTTGGAATCGTATATCCTCATAGACCTTAAAGTGCAGAAAAACAAAATTAAACTGTAAACAAACGATGAATATAAAATGCACAGTATCATAAACACATTTGCAATAAAAGTACTTATAAATTCATGCATCTTTACGATATTTATTATATCCGTCGGCAAGGCTCAGCAAATAAGGTTCGACAACCTGAAAGAGCAGTACAGTAAAGACAAACTGTTGAAAATAAACGGAGGCGTGTCGGCTAACACAGTGTTTTACAGTGGCGACAATTCTGTACGCGACCCTTTCACGTGGATATTGTCGGGCAATGTGAACATCAGTGTCTTCAATCAGTTCAATTTGCCTTTTTCCTTTAATTTCAACAATCTCGGAGGAGCGTACACATATCCTACAATGCCGAATCGTCTCAGTCTTCATCCTGTGTACAAATGGGTTGCCGCACATATCGGCGATGTGTCCATGACTTTTTCGCCTTATACTTTAAGCGGTCATCAGTTTACCGGAGCGGGTGTTGATTTGACGCCCGAACATTTGCCGTTGAAGGTGTCGATAATGTACGGTCGCCTGCTCAAAGCCACAGAATATAATCCCGACGAACGGTTGAACATGCCGGCTTATAAGCGTATGGGTTACGGAGCAAAAGTATTGTACGACAAAGATAAATATTCGCTCGGAATGAGTTTTTTCAGTGCAAAAGATTACGAAAATTCATTAAAAAACCTTCCCGACAGTTTGGCTGTATTGCCGCAAAACAACGTCGCTATGAGCTGGGAAGCAGGATTAAGACTAATCAAAAACCTCACGCTTACAGTCGAATATGGAATCAGTCTGTTAACCCGCGATATGAGAATCAACAATGCTTCCTCGTTTTTCGACAGACTGTTCAACCAAAATTCAACATCTTCGACCTACCACGCTTTGCATACTGACCTCTCGTACCGGTTTATGAAAAACACCATAAGTTTTGGATACGAACGCGTTGACCCCGAATATCAAAGTCTGGGCGCTTATTATTTCACTAACGATCTGGAAAATTATACCGTTAGCTACGCCCGTCCGTTTTTCAAAGACAAACTGACGTTTACCGTCAATGCAGGACTGCAACATGATAACTTGGATAATAACAAATCGGAAGAAATTCAACGGTTTGTCGGCTCGGCAAACTTAAACTACAATCACAGCGAACGACTGAACGTTTCACTATCCTATTCTAACTTCCAATCGTACACAAACATAAAATCGCAATTCGACTATATCAACGAAATAACGGATTATGATAATCTTGATACTTTAAATTTCACTCAACTGTCGCAAAATGCGACTTTGAATATCAACTGGAATATCAAAGCCAACGAAACGCAAAAACATAATATCAGTTTCAACCTCAATTATCAGGAAGCGGCAGATAAACAAAATGACATGGTCAGAACCGGCGGCGCTTCTCAGTTTTACAACTTCGCAACTAACTATGGATTGCTCTTCATTCCTCAAAATATACAAATCAACACTTCGGCAAACGTTACATACAATACCGTAGGCTACAACAACATGCTGACATACGGACCAAGTATCGGCGCCGCAACTAAACTGTTTAACAACAACCTGACCACCGGAATCACTGCATCATACAACGTAAGTACAAATAACGGCGACCGGCAAAACAGTATTCTCAATCTGCGACTAAATATCGCTTACACAATCCTCAAAAAACATAACCTGAACGCCGTTCTGATAAATCAATCCCGAAAAATGAAAGAACATCCGAAGTCCGACGATATTACTCTGACTTTCGGATATATGTATAATTTTTGAGGAAACAGATGCGACTACTGAAAAAATATCAGATTATTCATCTATTGAAGTTATTTTCGCCACAAAAATTCTTTCTCTCTATAAAAAAAATTGCATATATTCAGAACTCCAATACTACCCCCCCATTTATAGATAAAAAAACAGCCTTGTTCGCAAAGAAAAAAGCAACAATTTCAGAACTCCAATACTACCCCATCCATTTAAAGGAAATAAGTAAATAATGTCGATGTCTCGATGCGACTTTGCGAGAATAAATGCCACATTAAAGATGTCGGATGGTTCAGGGAAGTGAGGAAACTCTCGGACTGTGGACATCAGACTGCTATTATTACAACAAATCCCGAATTAATTTTAACCGAAGTAGCTTTAAAGATGTTTGCACGGTGGTCGCAGGAAAATTTCTTTAAATACATGATTGCCAATTTCGATTTCGACAAAATGATTGAATACGGAACGCAGGAACTTAAAAATAAATCCGTGATAACTGTGTTGCGTTACGCTCTGCGTGGAATGTCCGAATTCGGCGCGGGAGACGTAAACAGTAATTTCGTCGTGCTGTTTAACGATTTTCAGTACAGGAGGGTCGCCCGGGTCTTGGCAAAGGCTCGTGTACATGGTGTGTGCGTGGGCGAAGTTCCATGATTGCAAGGGCTTCGTCCGGCACCGACAGATTTGTCATTATTTTTTCGGATGCTTCGAACTCGCAACGACGACTTTTTGTCACTGTGAGCGAAGCGATTCTGATTCTTACAACGCTTATATCCGGAAATAACCGTACATAGTTTCTTCGTTAGCGACCGGAACCACCTTCAATGTATATTCGGAATACCTTCAATGTATATTCGGAATACCTTCAATGTATATTTGGAATACCTTCAATGTATATTTGGAATACCTTCAATGTATATTCGGACGCCCTTCAATGTATATTCGGACACCCTTCAATGTATATTCGGACACCCTTCAATGTATATTTGGAATACCTTCAATGTATATTCGGAATACTTTCAATGTATTCCCTGATGCTTTATTTCAATTTTCGTCCGAATCCGGCGCTTTTCTATTTTTTGCGTTACTTCCGGGACCGGGAAATTGCTGCTTCAGGTCGCTGTATTTGGTTGATGCTCCGACAGAATTTACCTTGGCGGCTTCGCGCAGATTGCGGTAGTATGCCAGAGAATTACTGTACAAGTCGCTGCCCAACAAACGGTTTGTGTCCTCTAACGATTGCAGGATGCCGGCCAACCGTGCAATACGCGGGTTAAGAGCTCGATGCGCAACAATGTCCTTCGTATGCTCTTCCATGTCGATATACGGGGGAACTAAATTCGGGTCTTGTTGCATGTAATCTAGCATTGTCGAGTTCATTTAGCGTTAAATACGCCACTCCATTATTTTGCTTAAGACAGTAGTTTAACTCTTCTTCAGAATACGAAATTAATTATTTATGGATATTAATATTCGTATTTTATGATATTAAAATCACTTTGTGCATTCGGCAAATCTACCGGCATATCCGTTAAACCATAAATTATTCTTTTTTCCGCATCAACGGAGAGAACTCCAACAGGAACATCCAAATTATATGTTCGAAGCGGATTACCTTCAAAATCAAAAACAAGTATCTTATTACATGTACTTTTATATTTTTCATATAG
>JAIRLF010000340.1 GCA_031259655.1 Prevotellaceae bacterium | reverse complement strand
TTCGCAAATCCCTGTTTTGCACAGATTCACCCGACATGTATCCCCGTTCACGGCGAACAGCAGTCGAAACTGACTCTGATGTCGGAATCGTTGCGTAACGACGGCAGAATTTGGGTGCCGAAGAAATTGGAAGACGTTGAAAAACTGCGTAAAAAACAGTTAAAACCATCGCAGCTCTCCGAAGACGAGCGCGACTATTATCTCGAACGCCGTTACCCGGCTTTCGGAAACCTCGTTCCCCGCGACGTCGCTTCGCGTGCGGCAAAAGAACGCTGCGACGCAGGATATGGCGTAAACGAAACGGGATTAGCCGTTTTCCTCGATTTCTCGACAGCAATCGAACGTCTTGGCAAAAAAGTTATTGCCGAACGTTACGGCAATCTTTTCCAAATGTACGAAAAAATCACAGACGTCAACCCGTACGAAGAACCGATGCAAATATATCCCGCAATACACTACACAATGGGCGGCATTTGGGTGGACTACAACCTGATGACGACTGTTCCGGGCTTGTATGCAATCGGCGAAGCAAACTTCAGCGACCACGGCGGAAACCGTCTTGGCGCTTCGGCTTTGATGCAGGGGCTTGCCGACGGATATTTCGTATTGCCTTACACAATTGGCGATTATCTCGCTAAAGAAATACAGACTCCGAAAACGGATACCAAACACAAAGCATTCGACGAAGCGGAAAAACAAGTCAGGGATAAAGTAAACAAAATACTTAATATCAAGGGCAAACAACCTGTCGACGTCATCCACAAGAAATTAGGCCGCGTGATGTGGGAATACGTGGGAATGGCTCGAAACGAAGAAGGCTTGAAAAAAGCCGTTGACCTGATTGAAGAAATCCGCAAGGAATTTTGGTCGGATGTTCTGGTTCCGGGCGAAAATACGGAATTTAATCAGGAACTGGAAAAGGCAATACGTTTAGCCGATTTCATCGAAATCGGGAAACTCATGGCTTTGGACGCCCTGAACCGCAGAGAATCGTGTGGAGGTCATTTCCGCGAAGAAATGCAGACAGAAGACGGCGAAACCAAACGCGACGACGAAAATTATATGTACGTTGCCGCATGGGAATATCAGGGCGAAACGAAAGCCCCTGTGTTACACAAGGAAGCGTTGGTTTACGAAACCGTTAAAGTTTCGACAAGAAACTATAAGGATTAATGTTTAACTCGTAAGTATTTTAAAGCAATGAAATTAAAACTCAAAATATGGCGTCAAAAAAATGCCAAAACAAAAGGACAGTTTGAATCCTTCGATATAGAGAATATTTCTCCCGATACCTCATTCCTCGAAATGTTGGATATTCTGAATAATAACCTTATCAGCGCAGGCAAAGAACCGGTAGCTTTCGACCACGACTGTCGTGAAGGTATCTGCGGCATGTGTTCGCTGTATATCAACGGTCGGGCGCACGGTCCCGACGATGAGGTAACGACCTGTCAGTTACACATGCGTAAGTTTAAAGACGGCGATACTATAACTATCGAACCATGGCGTTCGGCAGCGTTTCCTGTGATTAAGGATTTGACCGTCAATCGTTATGCTTTCGACCAGATATTGCAGTCGGGAGGATTTGTGTCCGTAAATACCGGCGGCGTTCCCGACGGAAACGCTATTCCGATAGCCAAACCCGACGCCGACGAATCGATGGACGCAGCCGCCTGTATCGGTTGCGGAGCTTGTGTGGCGACCTGCAAAAACGGCTCGGCGATGTTGTTTGTCGCAGCCCGTGTGTCGTCGCTGGCAAAACTGCCGCAAGGTAAGGTCGAAGCGACAAGAAGGGCTAAAGCAATGGTGGCTAAAATGGACGAACTCGGCTTTGGCGGCTGTACCAACACGCAAGCCTGCGAAGCCGAATGCCCGAAAGCAATATCAATATCGCACATCGCTCGCCTTAACCGCGAGTTCCTATGCGCTAAATTGCAAGATTAAATAAGTTTGTACTTACTGTTCATAATTGAAAAATTTTTAAATTAGTGAGAGTATCCGTGAAAACGGATACTCTTTTATAATCCATACAATCCGCCGTTTCTACGCATTTGTCCGATATCTCTGTAGAGAAGGTAGGGACAGGGTTGCAATCCCGTGGATTTCGACGATCATATAAGGGCAACTTGAGAGACAAAATTGTTGTTTCGGTAGCTGATTTACTGTGGCAATATGTGCGCGCGACATAATTTCGTTAATTTATTAGGCTCGGAAAGATACGTTTTAGCGATATTTTCTAATTGTAGAATTTCTATATGGATCTATGTATAGATATAATATAACTGCAAAAGATATTTTTGAATATAATAAGTTATTTATAATCTATATTATAGCATTTTATATTATTTGTCCATTTAGGGTCAATAAATATACATGAAAATCTGTGTTATACTCAGAAATCAGAAATCACAACAAATTGTAATAAAACGGATATTTATTCACCCTATTCTATATTTTTTTCAAAAAAATGTTTGTATAATAAGATTTTTATGTACATTTGCACCCAAGTTTTGCAAATGTTCGAAAAGAGATGAAAATTTAGGAACTATTTGGAAAACTTGCATTTAATGTGTATTTAAAAAGAGATAATGAGTATAAAAGATTTGATTATAAATGGCAATTTAACGTCTTTCGCAGACGATAAATACAAAACAGCGCAGATAATAAAATGCAATTCTATAAAGTTTGTTTTTTGCCGGATGAGTTTTTTTATCTTGTTATAATCGGATTATGCTGCTTTTGGAGAATACATGTTCCAAGAGCTTATTTTTTTGTTAAATTAGATTTTATAGGATATAAAATTTAATGGAATTTAATGCAGAGACATTGCAATATATGTTCTATCATAGCGTTTTGAGTTTTCATCCCTTGGTAAGGGAAAAACTTTTAAATGTTTTTATCCTTTCGTTGGGATTCAATAAAGGATAAGGGTCACTCCAAGAGGGTAAATACTTGGGGGAATCTAAGGTATATATTTTTTTAATTCAGCAAATTATCGTCGTAATTTATTCGACAGAGATTATTATTATTATTATTATTTTATAATTGAGAAATTAGTGGATTACAGTAACTCGGATATTTTATGGTATGTTTTATTCGCAGCTAACGGTAAAGCAGAAAAAATTAAACCATATCTTGAAGCGGCCGCTATTGAATATTTTTTTCCTTTGTATTATAAGGAAATAAAAATTAGAGACTCCGAGCGATATAGGCGTGTATTGTATCCGCTCCTAAGAAATTTGATTTTTGTAAAGTCGTCGAAAGACGTTCTTAATCCTATCCTTACAGAAGTTAAATTGAAACTGAATATTTCGTCGGACTTGTATTACAGGGGTTTGGCGGATAAGAAAATAGTCATTGTCCCCGACCATCAGATGCTGAATTTTATCGCTGTCGCCGGAAATGAAAAAGAACAGGTTATTTATCTGTCGAATGACGAGGTGAAACTGAAAAAAGGTGCAAAGGTGCGTATAATTGGCGGCGCTTTCGAAGGCGTCGAAGGCATACTCTTGAAAATTAAAGGGGATAGACGTCTTGTAGTCAGTATCCCTAGCTTATTCTCGGTAGCAACGGCGTTTATTCCTTCGTATTATGTGCAAGAAATAGAGTGAATTGTAATTACAAATTACAAAATTTTAGGTCGACACAGTTAATTACAAAACGGTGTTTGAGCGTATCAACACGAGTGTAAGGAGAGAGAGGTATAGAATTAAGATATATAATAATAAAATAATAGTGAGTGAAAAAAACAGTAATTAAACCCAAATCAAATCTTTTTGATATAGATTTTCATGAAATATTCCAATATAAAGACTTGTGTCGTATGTTTGTAAAAAGAGATATTATAACACAATACAAACAGACGATATTAGGTCCTTTGTGGTTTTTTATTAACCCTATGTTGACAACAGTTATGTACATGGTAGTTTTTGGAAGAATTGCTAAAATTTCTACCGACGGGTTACCACAGCCTTTGTTCTACCTGGCGGGAATTTGTCTGTGGAACTATTTTTCAACTTGTATAACAAAGACATCTACTACTTTCATTGACAATCAGAATATTTTCGGGAAGGTGTATTTTCCACGTTTGATTATGCCGATTAGTACAGTTACTTCTGCTTTATTCACTTTCAGCATACAATTACTGCTGTTTGTTGCGGTCTATGTTATTTATATTATAAACGGAGCTGCAGTAGCGCCCAATATATATATTCTTTTGCTGCCGGTTTTGGTCGTTATGCTTGCGGGATTGGCTTTGGGTTTTGGAATCATTACTTCTTCCTTGACAACAAAATATAAGGATTTAAGCATTCTGTTTACTTTTATTGTACAATTGTGGATGTATGCTACTCCTATTATTTATCCTCTAAGCGAATTGTCGCCTAAAAGACAATGGATAGCAGTACTGAATCCCGTCACTTCCATTATTGAAACATTCAAGTTCGGAACAATGGGAACAGGTATATTTAGTTGGTATCAGTTAGGGTACAGTTTTGTGTTCATGTGTGTAGTGTTAGGATTTGGAATTGTTGTATTTAATAAGGTACAACGAAGTTTTATGGATACGATTTAATCAATTTGCGATTTTAGATTTACGATTTTGGCTAGCATCAGCTAAAATCAAATTAATATAAATGATAAATAAATGAGTGACATAGCAATAAAATTCAGAAATATTTCCAAACAATATCGTTTAGGATTGGTGAGTACCCGTACTCTAAGCCACGATTTGAACCGTTGGTGGCAAACGTCGATTTTAGGAAAAGAAGACCCTTATTTGAAAATCGGGGAAACCAACGACCGTTCAAAAAAAGGGAAAAGCGAATATGTATGGGCGCTTCGAGATATTGATTTCGAAGTCAAAAAAGGTGATGTTCTTGGTATTATTGGAAAAAACGGTGCAGGAAAATCTACTTTGCTAAAAATTCTTTCACGCATAACAACACCTACAACGGGAATTATCGAAGCAGAAGGTCGTATAGCTTCGCTACTGGAAGTTGGTACTGGTTTCCATCCGGAATTAACAGGTCGGGAAAATATCTACATGAACGGGTCTATTATGGGAATGACTCACAGAGAAATAGACCGCAAATTAGACGAAATTGTGGACTTTGCAGGTGTTGAACGATATCTGGATACG
>JAIRLF010000328.1 GCA_031259655.1 Prevotellaceae bacterium | reverse complement strand
TTCGATGAAGAATACCGGATGTATTTTATCGTTGGAAATATGTTTATTTTCTGAGATGTCGTCGACGATACAGTCATCTGTTTCAAAAGCAATCTGTTTCTTTTCGGTTTGATTGTCGGCGCTGTTCTCCGATTCGTTTATCATTTCGATTTGTTTTTTGAGAAAGCACCGTCCCCGACAGTCGTTATTTGCTTCGAAACGCTTGACACACAAATTTTCGGCAATATAATCCCGAAACAGGTTATATTCGATATAAGGAAGCTGGTATTTACATATATTCAACGCCATAATCCCCATTAACGCCATTGCCGTATAAATTTTTGCGTATCTCATTCCGTCATATTTTTAATGCGAACCTTCGCCTATGGCATGAATTGTTCGTACTTCGTTTTCGGCGGGATTGTATTCCGAATCCCCTTCCTGCGAAGCCGTTATGTCGATATAAATATCGTAGGTATAAGGTCCGTGATACAAAATCAGCAGATTGTCGCGGGTAATAGTCGCTTTCCAGTCGCTTGCGGTAAACTTCACCGGCAAACCGGATGTCGAAGTCGCAACCAGAGGCAGAGGCGGACTGTCGTTACTCCATTCCTCCGGCAGTTCGAAGCTGATTACCTGCGTCTTTTTATTCGAGTCCCAATCGCGAATATTCAGTTCCTGTGTAACGTCCGGCGCTTCGTAATACGATTCGTTACCCGACTGAACGGCAGTGATATAAACTTTGCCGGCAGTCACAAACTCGACCTTATTGCCGTTGATTACGGCGATTTGCGTATTCGAGCTGACGTAAGTTACCGGTAAACCCGACGAAGCCCTCGCCTGAAGTTGCATCGAACCGTCCATCAGATTTTGCGGCGCAAGTTCTCCAAACTCGATTGTCTGCGAACTTTTACCGTTGCTACTGTCGCACGCCGTCAACATAATAATCGCCGAAGTGCATAATAAGCAAATTACCGTTCTCATTCCTGTACGGTTTCCTGTTGTTAAATATTTGAATATTACATTCATGATAAAATCTTATGCCATAATTTCGTAATGCAAAATTAGAGGGTAAAACAGAGATGTGCAATACCACAATAATGGTATTTTTCAAAAAAAGCACACAGATTAGAAAAGCACACAGATGACACAGATTAGAAGGATTTACACAGATTAGAAGGATTTACGCAGATAATGAAAAAATCTGCGGTTATCTGTACAATCTGTGTCATCTGCGTGCCAAATCTGCGAGCCATTTTGCGGCGGCTAACGAATCGGTTTTGCGGTTCAGCGAAGTTAAAGCTTTTGTTATCACGTCTTCCGGTTCGCCGGCGGAATGGTTGACGAGTTGGTATCGACTGTATTCGGGCGTATATTCGGGATGCCCCTGAAACGTCACGATATTGTCGCCAATATAGAAACCGTCGACAGAACAGAATTCGCTTCGTGCGAAACACCTGGCGTGTGGCGGCAATTCGACGACCTGGTCGTGATGGTTGTACAGAAGACTCATCTGCCCTTCGGGAAAGAAAGTCAACGCTTTCGGGTCGACGATTTCCGAAGAGCGCACTCCCGTTCCCCAACCTTGTCGCGCCTGTTCGACCCTGCCGCCCAGAGCTTGCGCTATTATCTGATGCCCGAAACATACGCCGGCCATTTTGACGCTTTCCGAATACATCGTGCGAATGAATTCAATCAGCGTTTTGACCCACTGCGCATTGTCGTATGCGCTTGCCATGCCACCGGGTATCAGATACAGTTCGTCGCCTCGCAGCGATGCGGGATAAATATCGTTCCGAACATCGAAAATTTCGTACGATATATTATTGTCAAGCTTTCCGAACAATTGCCGGAACAAATAAACGTACTCGGGGACGTTTTCGGGCAATTGACCGTCAAACGTGTCGCATAATAAAATATTTATTTTCATACCTGTATATAATACAATCTAAAGTGTAACTTTATATTTCGACAGTAATAAACGCGCTGAAAATTAACGACGAATCGTTACGTTTTTCTATAGAAGCGTAAATATCTTCTATTTTACGGATTACTTTTTTATTAAACACAACTTTCCCGTTTACAACAACTTTCACCGGTTTACTAAAATCAATCATCGAATCGTTCAAGCCTATTTTAAATGTCCGGTAATCGTTTTTCAGGACGGTAAACGTATTGTCCGCATGTTCGACAATAAGTTGTTTTCCTTTTTCTATCTCGTTCAAAGACACCGACAACCAGTAGAACGATTCGTGCGGAGTATCGTCCTGACGCCATACAACCTTTTGAGGGATAGCATTTCGGCGGAATTTCGCCATCCAGGGGACGGCGGCGGAATCCTGTTTATTCATCCAATGTCCTCTTCCGGCAACGATGTGAGTTTCATGGATATATCCGTTTACATCCGCTTGGTGCAGGCTGTCCATCAATTTTCCGAATCGCGCAGCCTCGGCGTTACGATTATAAGCGCTGTCCTGCTCGCCCATCCATAACGAAAACCCGATATTTCGGAGATTTAGAGGGCTGACGTCGCCCGGATGCCCTGCCATCATCGCCGCGGCAGCCCAACGGTCGGCAAGACGCGGCGCCATACGGTAAGCCCCGTCGCCACCGGCAGAATAGCCCATCAGATAAACCTTGTCGGGATTGACGTCCTCGAAAGCCGCAGCGAGTTGTATCAACTTGTCGAAAAGCGTATCTATATGAGGCTGAAACCACATGTTCCAATCGTTCACCGCCGAACGCGGAGCGAGATAAACGCCTTCATCGGGTTCGTACAGACGTATTTGATTGCTCCATTGCCTGTCGTTCACCGCATCGGAAGTATTGCCGCCTCCGTGCATCGAGATGTACAGACTTCGTCCGTCGGCAGGCTTTTCACCGAACACGCGATAATCGAATTTCATCACATATTTGCCTGCATGCAGCTGTTTTTCCTGCCATTGTTTCCCGTATTCGTCGCGGAGGGTCTGCTGTTTATGCGCAAAAAGCAATTTTGCAGCTTCCGAGGCTTCGACTTGCGACAGCGATTTTCGCGCAAACTTTTGTTCGGCAATATTTTCGTTACGCGATTGAGACAACCATGTTTTCAACCTGTTCACCGCAGATTGAGCCGAAAGAGTTTCGACACAAAACATTATACACAGTAATACAACTGTCCGTTTCATAATTTTGAGATTTAAATTACACAAATTCTTCATGTTACACGAAATAATATTTTGCAAAAGTACAAAATTCGATTGAATCCGGAAATTATATCTTATCTTTGCATTTGTAAAAAGAAATACGGATGACGAAAATTATTTGGATATGCAATACGATTTAATAGTAATAGGCAGTGGTCCCGGAGGTTATGTAGCAGCAATCCGGGCGTCGCAATTGGGAATGCGCACGGCAATAGTCGAATGCGCCGAAGTTGGCGGGGTTTGTCTCAACCGGGGATGTATCCCGACAAAATCTTTGCTTAAAGAGGTGCAAGTATTTGAGGATATTGTTCATTCTACAGATTACGGGATAATTGACAAAGGCGCTTATCTCGACATCGACCTTGTGGTCGAAAGAGCTAAAAATGTATCTGCCACAATGAGTAAAGGTATATACATGTTGCTGAAAAAGAACAAAATCGACCTGATTAAAGGTTATGGACGGCTGGAATCGCCGAACACGGTCGAAGTTTCGGCTGAAGAAAGTCGCAAAATCACTGCTACACACATCATTATTGCCACCGGCGCCCGCCCGAAGGAACTCCCTTCCATGCCGGTCGACGAAAAATATCTGTTGACTTACAAGACTGCCCTGTTTCCCGACACAATTCCTCCAAGCATGGTGATTGTCGGCTCGGGCGCGATAGGCGCAGAACTGGCATACTTCTATAATTCAACAGGTACGAAAGTTACACTCGTCGAATTTATGCCGAATATCGTTCCTTTGGAAGACGAAGATGTTTCGGCGCAGCTGAGCAGGTCGTTGCGGAAAGAGGGAATTAAGGTGATGACGAACTCGTCGGTCAATTCGGTGACTGTCGACGAAAACAAAAAGCAATGCATTGTTGAGATTTCGACTAAAAAAGGCTCCGAAACAGTGGTTTGCAGCAAAGTGTTATTTGCAGTGGGAATTGTCGCCAATATCGAAGATATTGGTCTCGAAAAGCTTGGCATAGAGGTAGAAAAAGGTAAAATCAAAACCGATTCGTTTTACCGCACAAATGTCGAAGGCGTTTATGCAATCGGCGACGTGATTTCTACTCCCGCTCTGGCTCATGTGGCTTCGAGCGAAGCGGTCGCCTGTGTGGAAAAAATCGCGGGATTGGAGGTGGAACCGATTGATTATAACACTATCCCATCCTGTATCTATACAACTCCCGAAGTAGCCTCTGTCGGTATGACCGAAAAGCAGGCAAACGAAGCCGGATTTACCGTGAAAACAGGGAAATTCCCTTATTCGGCTTCGGGAAAAGCCGCTGCTGCCGGTCACAGAGAAGGTTTTGTGAAACTCGTGTTCGACGAAAAGACCGACAAACTTTTGGGCGCGCACCTGATTGGCGCCGGAGTAACCGAAATAATAGCAGGACTGACGCTGGCAATGAAGTTGGGCGCAACGGGTAAACAAATAATGAAAACGATACATCCTCACCCGACTATGAGCGAAGCTGTCGCCGAAGCCGCCGCAGCAGCGCATGGAGAAGTCATTCATCTATAATGAAAATGGAACAGGAAGAAAAAGACAGACTGTTGCAATACTCTGTGAAAATGATTGAACGGGGCGACCGCTTTTCCGATGTCCTCTTGTATCTCAACCGTAAAGGCGCCGACGATGAGTTGACAAAAGAAATTCTTGCTAAACTCGAAGAACACCGGAAACTGTTGGAAAACCGTCAAGAACAGAAAAAACCGTATCCGGTTTCAACTGCAAAGATTATCGTCGGAACTCTGTTTTTCGGATTGACCGTATATCTTCAATATCTCGGTCTTATTGTTTTTCCATGGACGCTTTTGGGCTTTCTTGCGGCAATCGGCGCGCTTATTGAATTAGTAAAAATAATCATCAACGCATGCCGAAAATAAATTGAATATGGAACCGATTTTTGGGAAGACTTTGGATGAACTCGTCCTGATTGCCAAAGAAAAAGGATTACCGTCCTTTGCAGGGAAACAAATTGCCGACTGGCTATACAAAAATGGCGTTTCGACTATAAACGAAATAACCAATTTGTCGAAAAAAGCGCGGGAAATCTTGTCGGCAGAATACGAAATCGGACTGTATCCCCCGTCGGATGTGCAAGTTTCGTCGGACGGGACAAAGAAATATCTTTACCGGCTGCGTTCGGGACATTCTGTCGAATCGGTGTATATCCCCGAACCGGACAGGGCGACGCTTTGCATTTCGTCGCAAGCGGGTTGCCGTATGGGTTGCCGCTTTTGCATGACTGCGCGACAGGGACTTAAAGCAAACCTGACAGCAGGCGAAATACTCAACCAAATATGGAGCCTGCCCGAAAAAGACAGTCTTACTAACGTCGTTTTCATGGGTATGGGCGAACCGATGGATAATATCGACGAGGTGTTGAAAAGTCTGGAAATTCTCACTGCCGACTACGGCGCCGGCTGGAGCCATAAAAGAATAACGGTCTCGACAACAGGCATACTCACGGGATTGGAAAAGTTCCTGAAAAACAGTCAATGCCGCCTTGCTATCAGTCTCCACAGCCCTTTCGACGAAGAACGCCGGAAACTGATGCCGATGCAAAAGATGTTTCCTGTCAAAGACGTCCTTAATCTGATTGCCAAAGACGAATATACTCAACGGCGAATCAGTTTCGAATACATTATGTTTGCAGGCGTCAACGATTCGGCACGACATGCAAACGCACTCGTTAAATTGCTGTCCGGAAACGATGTGAGGGTAAACTTGATACGATTCCATATAATACCCGACAGCGACCTGTCGCCATCCGATGAAATAACAATGGAAAACTTCAAAAACCGTCTCAATGCAAAAGGATTGCTGACTACAATCCGCTCGTCAAGAGGCGAAGATATCTTTGCCGCCTGCGGAATGCTATCCGGTAACAGGTCGTAAAAAAGAAAAAATATTGGAGAAATAAAAAAAATATTTACCTTTGCGCCGTAAAAGATATTAATAGTATGAATACGAGATGAAAAAAAATGAGCAAAAAAAACAGTATTGGCAAGAAACAGGCATATTTATTTAGCCTTATAAAAGCCCAAATACCGAAAAACATCGGATTTATATATCAACTTGAAGAAGTATTGAATATAGGTACAACAGCGTTATACCAGAGAATCAAAGGCGAAACAGAACTCAAACTCAGTGAACTCTGTATTTTGTGCAGTGAATACAATATTTCTATGGACAAAATAATGAATTACCATTCCGGGCAGGATTCGGAACTTGCTGTTGCAAAGCGCTCCGGATGTTTTATTCCGACATATATCCGAAATGAAATCCCGACTTCAAAACAACAAAATCGAAATGAAGAAGCGCTTAAATTAGCGCGACAAATACTTGATAAAGAAATAAAAATCTTTTCTCCCGCCACTCTCCAAGCCATTAAAAATGATACACGGCAAGTGATAGAGAATCGTCAATCGGAGAAGAACGTTCCGGCGCCTGAAAGCCGGACGAATCTTAAAACCCCAACAACAGGACAACAAATACCATGGCGCGATAAGTTTTCGGACACTGTTCCGAAAACCTTCGCGCCTCCGGAATTGATTAATATGGCGCATCTTTCTCTGTTCCCGACAAGCCAGGCAAGCCATATTGCCGGTTAAAACCGGAAAACTAATGAGTTAACGAATTTAACTGATTTACTTTCGGATGGAACAGTAGAACAAAAATATCGGTAGATTTCAGATTTCGCCTTTGGCGATAGAAAATACCACGAAGGAGAAAATCCTTCTAATAAAAATAAATATTAACTAAGTTTGCTTAAAATAAATATTAAAGATATGAAGAAAATTAAATTAGCCTTAACAGGCATCGTTTGTTTA
>JAIRLF010000308.1 GCA_031259655.1 Prevotellaceae bacterium | reverse complement strand
GCAATCTCGGCATACAATTTTTACCGCCTGATTCAGAGGGCAAAAAACGTGCGACTGCTCTATTCTTCAAAAAACGACGAATACCGAACAGGCGAAATGAGCCGTTATTTATATCAACTAAAATTTGAAACCAAACTGAATATCAAGGAATATCCGATAACATTCAGTATCAGTTTCGGGAAAAACGAAAGAATAATAGTAGAAAAAGACGAGACTGTGACGCAAGCCCTGATGAAATATACGGGCGATAATCCGCAAAAAACATTGTCGCCAAGCGCTTTAAGTTCATATATCAGTTGCCCGCTGAAATTCTATTTTTCGAAGATACTCAAACTCGAATCTGATGAATCGGTGGTTGAAGAATTGCCGTTGAACTTGTTAGGGAATATTATCCACAAAGTGATGGAAGAATTGTATTCTCCACTGACAAACCGAAAAGTGACGGAACAGGATATGGAAACGCTTTGTCGAGACACAAAACGGATTGAATCGTTGATAGACAAGCATTTTGCCGTAGAATTTTATAAAAGGGATTCTCTTCCCAACGATTTCAACGAAAACGGTAAATTGCTGGTTACCCGTGATGTAATCAGAAAATATGTGAAAGGAATTTTGAACTGCGACAAAAATAATCCCGAATTTACGCCTTTGGCTCTTGAAGAAAAAATTGTAACAAGTATTTTCATTGGAAATCTGACCGTTGGACTTGGCGGGATAATTGACCGTGTCGATAAAAAAAACAATATTATACGTATCGTTGATTATAAGACAGGCGCCGGACGAGGTTCCGATAAACGAATGAAATTCAGGTCTGTTGCCGACCTTTTCAATCCCAATCCGGAACACTTAAACAAAGAGGCTTTCCAAACCTTTATGTACTCGTTTATGTATCAAAAAAGTAAGAACTACGAAGGATGCACAGTCCCTGCATTATATTTTGTAAGAGATTGTTACTCTCCTAATTTCAGCTATTTTCTGATAGACGAAAATGTGGACGGAGACGATAAAAGAGTGACGGATTTCAGTTCGTACAAAAACGATTTTACAAAATGTTTGACGCAAAATTTACGGGAACTGTTCGATTTCAATACCCCTTTTACACAGACCGAATATAGTCGGACATGCGAAAGTTGTTCATTTATTAAAATATGTAAATCGGGTAACAGATAAACCGGAAAATATAACCGTAAGATTTTTGCGAAACCTCTAACGAGGTTTTGGACGACATATTGTTTTTTTAACGCAAGGGGCGCAAAAATTCTTCGTAAGGAGCGCAAAGATTTGAGGGTATATGAAAACCTTGCGTTCTTTGTGTAAATCTTTGCGTTATTTGTGGTTTGACAAATTAAAAATGGGGGCAATTAAATGTTGACATAACACAAAAAACAGGGAGAAATGGAAATTAATAAAATTTGTAATATCTTTGCCCCGCAAATTTCAGGCAATAATAAAAAGATGAAATTGTTAAAAATATTTTTAATTCTGATAGTTCCATTGAATTTGTATTCTCAGGACGAGACAGAGACAGCGTTTGCCGGCGTGCGCACCGTTGTTATAGACGCCGGTCATGGAGGAAAAGACCCTGGCGCTTTGGGTAAAAACGTATACGAAAAGACAATAAATCTTTCTGTTGCGCTTAAACTCGGAACGTTAATCGAAGAATGGTTTCCCGACGTCAAAGTATTATATACCAGAACAGAAGATGTTTTTGTAGATTTAATTGAGCGCAGCAATATAGCCAACAGAAACAATGCAGACCTGTTTATTTCTATCCATGCGAACGCGGTAGAAAACGAAAAGGAGAAAACTAAAACAACAGGAAGCGAGACATATATCATGGGACTGCATAAATCGGAAGACAATCTGAGAATCGCAATGTTCGAAAACAGTTCCATTAAGTTTGAGGACAATTACGAAACCAAATACGACGGTTTCGACCCCTCAAATCCCGATTCGTATATCTTGTTCAGTTTGATGCAGGACGAATATCTGGAGCGAAGCCTTAAAATGGCGGAACTTATTCAGGAAGAGTTTCAAAACGGGCCTGTCACCAAAGACAGGGGAGTCAAACAGGATGGTTTTCTTGTTCTGTGGAAAACTGCGGCTCCAAGCGTTTTGATTGAGTTGGGATTCATTTCGCATCCCGAAGAGGAATTAATAATGACAGACAAAGACAATCAGCAAAAAATGGCGGAATGCATTCTGAAAGCTTTTAAACGATACAAAGAATATATGGAAAGTCATGACAACTATTGATTTATTTCAATTAAATAATTTTAAAATACACAATAATGAACACTGAACAGGAAACACATTCACCTGATTGGAAAGCTCTAATGCCTCTCGGCGTCTTTTTTCTTTTATACATACTGACGTTCATTTTTACCGGCAATTTGCAGAAAATGCCGATATCCGTAGCTTTTCTTACGGCTTCGGCTGTTGCTATACTGTTTTCGAAAGGCGGAAAAATGAGCAGACGTCTCGAAATATTTTGCCGCGGATGCGCCAACGATACTATCCTCCTGATGATTGCGATTTTCATTTTGGCAGGAGCCTTTGCAGGAACAGCCAAAGCGATGGGAGCCGTCGACGCTACGGTCAATATGGTTCTGTATTTGTTACCCGAAACGACTGTCATAGCAAGTATTTTTGTTGCAGCATGTTTCATCTCGATGGCGATGGGAACATCATGCGGAACAATTGCTGCTTTAGCGCCGATAGCCGCAGGAATATCTTCACAAACGGAAATCGGTATTCCCGCGATGCTTGGCGTCGTTGTCGGCGGAGCTATGTTTGGTGATAATCTGTCTTTTATCTCGGATACGACCATTGCAGCCACACGTACGCAAGCTTGCCAGATGCAGGACAAATTCAAAGCTAATTTCCGTTTGGTTTTGCCGGTAGCGTTAATCGTTTTAGGGTTTTATCTCTTTCAGAAAACGGGCGGCAATGTCGAAAGCCGTTCTTATCCTGTCGAATGGATAAAAGTAATTCCATATTTAGCCGTTCTGATAACCGCCTTACTTAGAGTGAATGTAGTCGCGGTCTTATCTACGGGCATAGTATTGGCGGGCATAATCGGAATTTTCAGCGGAGGATTCGATGTATGGGGCTGGACATCAGCTATGAGCTCCGGTATTGTGAACGACATGGGCGAATTGATTATTGTGTCGCTGATGGCGGGAGGAATGTTCGAAATGATTCGTTATAACGGGGGAATCGATTGGCTTATAAACAAATTGACTCAAAACATCCGCTCGAAACGGAAAGCCGAAACGGCTGTCGCGGGACTGGTGTCGTTTACAAACCTTTGCACGGCAAACAATACGATTGCAATCATCATTACAGGACCCATAGCCCGGCAAATAAGCGATAAAGCCGGATTAGCAAAACCGCGGACAGCAAGTCTTTTAGACACGTTTTCGTGTTTCGTCCAAGGCTTACTGCCCTACGGAGCGCAACTTCTTATCGCATCGGGACTGGCAAATGTTAATCCGATGGAAATTGTTCCATACCTCTACTATCCGTTCGCAATAGGAGTTATGGCAATTTTGTCGATTGCGA
>JAIRLF010000200.1 GCA_031259655.1 Prevotellaceae bacterium | reverse complement strand
GCGCTTTTCCCGACTCAAAAAACACTTTGAATGTCGCCGCTTCCGTCCTGTTCATTGTGAAGTCGTTCAGCGAGAAAGCAAGAGTCTGAGCGTTTCCCATTGCCTCGAAAACAGTTAATAGACTGTTGCTTAGATACGCTTTCATGTTTTTAGATTTGATTTGATTGAAATATATAGTACTGTCGGGGTCGCCTTCGGGGACAACAACCATTGCATTTCCATTGAAATCAGCATGTTCCATCTCTCCATTTTTCATATAAAACTTCATGGAATCGGATGTTATCTGCATCTTTTTTCCGTCCCACAAAATAGGATTGTAATATGTTTTCCATATTGAATCAAGAGTGTTGAAATACATCGAATCGCTTCTCAATTGAAAATCTTTTCGGTAGAGTTTTGCATCTTTGAATGCAAACAGTTCTTTATACGTACTGTCTACATATTCAACCGTATCTGCGATATATTGAGGCGCTTCCGGTAAAATGGAATCCGGAATCAAAGCCGTGAATGTTGTATCGCTCACAGGGACGTTTACGGAAACAGTATCCGGCGTTAAAGACAGCGAATCATTCTTTGGCACAGGTATTTTGGCTGTTTTCGTCACGGAATAGAGAGTGTCTGCCCGGATAAAAACCGAATCTTTATCGTCGTACATTATAATCGAAGGGTTTCGACGCATCAGAAAATCTTCAGTGTTCATGTCGAAATCGGCAAAATCGGCTAATGCAATCGTTTTCTGAGCAGTATCGGTAACTTGTATATTCGAATACAGGCGTCCTTTTCTATTCGGATTTTCGTAGTAAATGCTGTCGGCAAATATTTCCTGTTTCGAGGAAAGCATGTACGAGTTACTGTAAAAGAACATGATATCCTTATCGCTGTCGTACCAGCCTTTGTCGCAATACAGGTAGCCGTTTTCAGCCCAGATGTGAGTATTCGAATAAAAAGTGAACAGTTTCGTATCGGTGTTATATTTCATTGAATCCGACTGCAATACATAATCTTTCGTATCGGATTGCACCTGTCCGATAAATTCAAATTCTTTGATTTTCGAATAATAATAACCTTTTTGGGATTCCAGTGTTCTGAACGAATCGACGATAGTCCCCTCATGTTCGAAAAAACCGATTTCCGTTTCCGTATCGAAATCTACTTCGGTGGTTCTGAGGGTCGAATTGCCGTCGATGAGATACACTATTCTGCCTTTGACATTTGCTTTGCCGGTGATTTCGCTGTATATCATCACGTCGCCCGTGACAATCGTAGCGCCGCTTGTAACTTTCGTATTGCTAAACGCTTCGAAAATGCCGTCGGGCCAAAGCATCGCGCTGTCGCATTCCATTATGACGCCTTCGTGTTCGATTTTAACATTGTAACGGAGACGCCAAATCTGTCCGGTATCCGATTCGATTGTATTTGTTATATCGCTGTTCAATATGCGTATTTTCTTTTTTTGAGGAGAAGGAGACTGCGACAGAGTGTCTTGCGACAATATGTTTTGCGAGAGAGTATCCTGTTCGACTTGTTGCGCAACAAGCAAAACAGGCAGAAATAACAATATCGCAAGTAAGATATTCCTCATATTCACAGCGTCTTTCACTTTAAAACAGCCATGCCGCCTTGACAAACGGACATTCTTTGTATTTGTCGCTTATCCGGATATATTCGGTCTCTGCTTTTTTCGACACCCATGCTTCTATTGCTTCGTTTTGCTTCTTGTTTTCGTATAATCTTGATATGTAAGTGAAATCATCTTTCAGGTTGACAGGATGCGAGGGAATAAACTCTTTCAACATAATCACTTTGTAGAACATTTGTCCCGATTTTGTATCCGTCGAAGCATAAGGTTTTGATATTTCGCCTACTCCGATATGTTCTATTGCTCTGAAATCGTCGGGATTCAGCTCATCTTTGTAGAACGATGTACGTATGTCGCCGGAATATTCGTTCATATTCACAATCAGCCCGTTGCCGAAGCTCGATTTTTCGTTTTCGGAATATATTAATGCTGCCTGTTCAAATGTAATGCTGTCTGCTTCGATTTGTTTCACGATACTGTCTAATCGTGCAAAACCAAGAGCTTGGTCTTCAAGGCTATATTTTGGTCTCAACTTAATTTGCCGGTAATTGACAAGCCCTGTATCGTCCTGCTTTTCCAACAGTTGAAGAATATGGAAACCGTCTTCCGATTCGATGATTTTCGATATTTGACCTGTTCGCATGACGCTCAACGTCGAACGAACCGAAAACACATTGCCTTCTAATGGATTAAGACCCATTTCTCCGCCGCGGATTGACGATTCGTGTTCGGAATACAAAGCTGCCAGTGTCTGGAATTTTTCTCCGTCCAAAATACGTTTGCGCAAACCGAGCAATTTTTCCTTAACATCGAGAATCGCCTTTTCCGAATTGGGTTTCTTCGCTATCTCGTATATCACATACTGGTCGGGAATAATTATCGGTATTGTGTCTTTATTCAGTGTTTTAAAATATTTTGCGATTTCGCTTGGAGTGATTTTTATTTTCTTGGCAAGCGATGATTGCATCGATATGGCATACGATTGTTCCGTCTCAAATTCAATGCTTTCTTCGCGGAACTGTTCAATCGTTTTTTTGTAATAGGCTTCCAGCGCGTCTTTGCCGTACTGCGCTATCATGGCGGCGATATTACGGTCGACTTTGTTTGGGATATTTTCCACGTCTTGTACCAGACTGTCGAGTTTTGCTTGCGCCACCAACAGTTTTTGGTCTCTGAATATTTTGAGTATTTGACATTTCGGGTCGCCTTCTTTGAGATTTTCCAATCCTCCGCGAATCTGCATGTCGCGATACAGCATGTCGATGTCGGATTCCAGAATGGCTTCGTCGCCTACAATTGCAACGACTTTATCCAGCGATGTTTGCGCTTTCGATAATGGCAGTAGAGCCAATGCAAATATAATAATTGCCGTTAATTTTTTTATCATAATAATATCTATTTATCTATTTATTTTTATTTCGTTTCTATTCATTGCCTCTTTAAATATCAAGTTTTCCATTTGACGTATAGTGTTTATTTTCCTGCGGTTAATGATTATATCTTTTATATTTGACCTCACGTGTTCCAAAGGCGCGAGCGTTCCTTTCATCGATATGTCGTTTATTTTAAGGAAATAGAAATAGTTTTCGTCGCTGTCTTCTATGGCTCTCATTCTGATTACTCTGTTTTCGTATACCTCTTCCGAGCCGGGCAAAAGGGCGACGATTTCGCTGAAAAGCATCCATTCGCCGTTAAACGTGCTGTATGCATCTACGCCGCTCAGCGCAATTTTTTCGAGTTCTTCGATATCTCCTTCTCTGTTCGAACGGTATAGTTGTCGTATCCTGTCTATGCTTTTAAAATCGGTTGCGACTTTGATATATAGCGCTTTGACTAATATGCCCGTTAATTGGAAATTGTCGGGATTGTTTTTATAGAACTGTTCTATTTCGGCTTCGCTAACAGTCGTATCCATCTTGGAGCGGATATATTTCTGTTCGTATTTGTATATCAACAGGGATGTCCTGTAATCGTCGATTTCTTTGTCGATATTCTTGTCTTCGTCCGAAAGATTGTTTTCGGCATATCTTAATACCGATTGATTTTTCGCCCATTTGTTTACGTAATCCGTCAGGATTGTAACACTGTCTTCGGGCGACAGATTGTGCAGATATTCTTTGATGTCGGACAGATACAGTTTTTTCGCGCCCGCTTCCGCTATAGGCGTCTCATTCCGTTGACGCTTTGGGGCGCACGATAACATAAGAAGCGAAGTAATCAAAAGAATTACAATTTTTTGTCTCATCAATACAAATCTTTTTCCTGTCTTTGACGGAAAAATGTTTGCGGAGTTTAATTTACCCCTGCATTATCCGGCAAAAACGGCGCAAGGTATAAAATAAACGCGAATTGCGGCAAATTTTATTAATCGCAACTGCAAATATCTTGCATTTCAACATGTTCGCAACTCACAATTCCGATATCAAATAAACAAGTCGTTCCAATTTTGGTCTCAGTTCTTTCGTTTTGCAGAGAAAATTGTTCGTCATTATTGCGACGCAAACAGTTTCACCCTTTTTATTGATTATGTATCCGGCATAATTCAATACGCCTGTCATGGAGCCGCTTTTGAGAAAAATGCGTTCTTTGTTCTTTTTGTTCGAATAGCTTGTCATGAAATACTTTAACGTACTTTTGTCCGTCCCGGGCGAAGGTAGCGAAAGGTGAAAATCAGGGATATGGAGTTTGACCGCCCGCAGATATTCGCACATAAACTCCGGCGTTGTCAAATTATGTCTCGATAGACCGCTTCCGTCGACGATACGGATATTTTGCGTATTAAGGTTCAAGGTATTATTAAGAAAGTCGTTCATGTTTTTTGCGCTTTTCGAAAACGATGCCTCTCCTGTTTTTTCTTTCGAGATATTTTTGAAAATAACGTCTGCAAAAAGATTGTTGCTGACATAATTAGTGAATTTTGCGAGTTCGCGGTATGGAGGCGATTCTATTTCCATCAACAAATGTTTTTCGCTGTCGAAAGCGGAATCGACAGTGTTGTATATCGCAATTATCCCGTTGAGACTTAAATGGTTTCTCAACCAAAATTCGAACGCTGCGGAAGGATTTTGCAATGCGCAATCCAGTTCGACGTCTTTTCCCGCCGGCATTTCACCTCTGATAATGTAACGGTTAGTTTCCGGAGACGAAAATGACGCGACATTTGGCAAAGAATCTTTGTGAATAATCGTTATATCGGTTTCTATGCTCGGCATAACAATTTCGGAATAAGGATATTCGGGAGTGATAACGTTCCCGGCGTGTTCGTTGCAGGAAATGTTTGCCGTAAAAAAGTTTTCGCAAAAATTCAACCCGTGAACGCCTGTTCCATAATAACTTCCTATGTCTTCCCATTCCCAGGAAGAGTGAACAGTTTCGGAGGTAGAACGGTTTCCGTCGAAATACGAGTCGTCTACTGTTATTTTGCCGTTGATTTTGGCTATTCCCGCGTTTTTCAGTTCGTAAACTATTCTGTCGAAGATAATTCCGGACGCCGCTTCCGGAAAATTTTCCGAGCCGAGCGAAGGGTCGCCGCCTCCGACAATGTACAGGTTTCCGTCTAAAACCGAATCGGCAGCGAGTGTTCCGTCGCGATAAACAGACGTTTTGAAAGTATAACCGTCGCCCAAACCGCTGAATCCTGCTCCCGTCGTTATAACTTTTTGAATTGACGCGGGAATCATTTTTAACTCCGGATTATGTTCAAAAATTGTCTTTCCCGTGTCGCAATCGACCAGTTTAATGCCGAAAAAAGCGCCTTTCAGGTCTGTATCATTAATAATTGTATTGACACAGTCGGACAATCTTTTTTCCGCTGATATTTGGGACGTTAGACCCTTCGACAATGCAAAAAAAGCCAACAAAAAGATTAATTTTAATCGCATACAAAAAATTTTTCTCCATTTTTTATCAATAAATCGCGCAAAAGTAATAACTTTGCGCGAAAAATTAATAAAAAATTTGATATGTTATTAGATGAATTAGAAAGAGCATTACAACCGGATAGTGTTGTCTCAAATGGTTTAGAAAGTGGAACCAAAATGGAAATAAGTTTTTTAGAACTGTTTTGGTCGGGAGGATGGTTGATGTGGGTTCTATTAGGGCTTTCGTTTGTTGCAGTTTGGATATTTGTCGAAAGACTGTTAGCTATCATCAAAGCATCGCAAGCCGACAACCGTTTTATGGACCAAATCAAACAATATGTCCATAGCGGGCAAATCAATTATGCAATAGACCTTTGCCGTATGACCGAAAGCCCTATTGCACGCCTTATCGAAAAAGGGCTCGAACGAATCGGCCGCCCGCTCAGCGATGTGCAGACTGCCGTAGAAAACATGGGTAATCTGGAAGTTGCGAGGCTCGAACGCGGGCTCCCCATGTTGGCGACTGTCGCCGGCGGCGCGCCGATGATTGGATTCTTGGGGACGGTTGCCGGTATGATACAGGCTTTTTACAACATGTCCGAAGCCGGAAATAATATCGACGTGTCGCTGCTGTCCGGCGGTATATATGTTGCTATGGTTACTACTGTTGGAGGCTTGATTGTCGGTATCATGGCTTTCTTTGGATATAATTATCTGGTGGCGCGTATAGAACGAATTGTCTACAAGATGGAATCAAACACGATTGAGTTCATGGACTTGCTTAATGAGCCTGCTTAATTTTTGATTTTTGATTTTTGATTTACGATTTTTGATTTTGATTATTAAATGATAGAAATATGTCAATAAAAAGAAGTTCGAAGGTGAATGCCGGTTTCAGCATGGCTTCGATGACCGACATAGTGTTTTTGTTGCTGATATTCTT
>JAIRLF010000184.1 GCA_031259655.1 Prevotellaceae bacterium | reverse complement strand
GCAATGAAATTGGCTGCATTACCCAATAGTCCGGCAAAATTAGAAACGCCGAACTGGCTCTTCAATACTATACCCATCGGCGCTGCCAGATTGGTTACAAATGATATCATTCCGAAAAGAAGTATCATCATGATAATGGCAACTATATTGCCATTGTTCTTTTTTTGAGTTGTTGTCATTACTTAATAAGAATTTTATTTATTTATGTTATTTATCCGATTTTTCTTGCTCCGTCGCTAATCACAACATCGTAAACTTTCGGTTCGATACTGAATTTTGCTTTGTAATCGGCGACAGCGCCGGCGATAAAAGCGTCGTACTTCGATTCTTTGACAAGATTGATAGTACATCCGCCGAAACCTCCGCCCATGATACGCGAGCCTGTAACTCCGTATTTCTTTGCCGAATCGTTAAGGAAATCAAGTTCTTTGCAACTTACTTCGTACAGTTTGCTGAGGCCGGCGTGTGTTTCGTACATTTTCTGTCCGACAGTCTCATAATCGTCTTTAACCAAAGCGTCGCAGGCGTCGAGAAGGCGTTGAACCTCGCCGATGACAAATTCGGCGCGAATGTAATCTTCGGCGCTGATTTCGGCTTTCGCTTCTTCGAGCATGGCGAAATTGGCGTCGCGCAGAAATTCCACTTCGGGATGACGTTTGCGTATCGCTGCCGCTGCCGCTTCGCAGGATTCGCGACGACGATTGTAAGGATTGTTGACCAATTCGTGTTTAACGCGGGAATCTATCAAGACAAGCTTGTAGCCGACAGGATTGAAAGGCACGTACTGATGTTCGAGCGAACGGCAGTCGAGACGTATCAAATTTCCCTGTTTTCCGAAAAGAGATGCGAACTGGTCCATAATTCCGCATTTCACGCCGACGTAGTTGTGTTCGGTTGCCTGCCCGATTTTTGCGAGTTCGGACTTGCTTAAGCCATAACCGTACATGTCGTTCAATGCAAAAGCGAAAGCGCTTTCGAGGGCAGCCGACGACGAAAGTCCTGCGCCAAGAGGCACATCGCCGTAAAATACAACGTCGAAACCTCTAACTCTTTCTATGCGTTTTTCAAATTCGCGAACCACTCCGTAAATGTACTTTGCCCACGGTTGAGCCGGCGCCTCGACTTGCGCCAGTCTCATGTCGGATAATTCTATGTAATCCATCGAAAATGCGCGGATTATGTCGGCTACACGGATTCTGTCGTAGCCGGTAGCCTTGATTGCCAGAGTTATACCTTTATCTATAGCTCCGGGTAACACGAAACCTCCATTATAATCGGTATGTTCGCCGATGAGGTTAATTCTGCCGGGCGCTGTGTATATCGCGTCCGGTAGCTCTGCAAAATGTTCTTTAAAAACAATTTTAAGTTGTTCAATGTCCATAATAATATGTTTTTTTTAGTTTACTACATCAAAAATAATCTCAATTACATGATTATACGTTTCGCCGGGTCTTAGGATACAACTTGGGAAATCTTTTAGATTCGGAGAGTTGGGGCTGTATTGAGCTTCGAGACAGAAAGCCTCCCGCTCGCCGTATTTCTCGCCTTTTTTACCCGGGCGTACGCTCGTCAGAAAGTTCGAAGTGTATAGATGCACAGTAGGATATGAGCTTCTCATCATTAGAACTCTCCTCGTTTTTGGGTCGCAGGCTATGGCAAAGATTTTCAGTCTCTCTTCATCTAAGTTTTTCACAATAAAACTTTCGTCGTAGCCTTTGCCCATTGCGAGTTGCGCGTGGTCTTTATCGATATCGTCGCCGATGAGTTTATACTCCCTGAAATCGAACGGAGTGCCTTCGACCGGAAGTATTTCGCCGCTGACGATGCAACCTTCTTTCATCGGAAGGAAGTTGTCGGCATCGATTTTAAGCCAGTGGTCCAAAATCTTGCCTTTGCCGGCGAGATTAAAGTAGGCATGATTCGTCAGGTTGACCGGAGTAGCCTTGTCTGTTTCGGCTTTAAACTCGATTTTCACTTTGTCTTCTTCGTCGCTGTCGCTCCAGCGGTAGCTAACGCTAACTTTCAGTTCGCCGGGGAATCCCTGGTCGCCGTCGGGACTGACTATTGAGAATGTTACTCTGTCGGTTTCGACTTTACTGTCCCACACTCTGGAACTCAGACCGTCCGTCCCTCCGTGAAGGCAGTTGGGAGCGACGTTGGGAGTGATATTGTATTCCACGCCGTCGATAACGAAACGGGCGTTTTCGATACGGTTAGCGAAGCGTCCTATGCTTGCGCCGATATAGCAGGTATCGGTCAGGTATCCTTCCAAATCGGAAAATCCGAGCAGGACGTCGTCTTTTGTCCCCTCACAGTCGGGAACAATAGCGGAAACCCATGTAGCGCCGTAGTTTGTGACAGCGATGCTGTTTCCCCGTTTGTTTGTTATGGTGAACAATTCAACTTTTTTGCCTTTTACTTCACCAAAATCAGTCGTTTTTATGTCCATAAATTATTTGAATAAATATTTTGTTTAACAAGTTGATTAATTTTTGCTGTTACCGAAGGTTTGTCTTCTTTGTAAGTTACTCCAAACCATTGCGAATCGGTGTCAAGAACTTTGACGGTGGATATTTTTTCCTGTATCAGATGATTAATCATCAGGGGAATAAAAAATTCCGATTTCAGTTCTTGCCCGCGTTCGTCGAGGAATTTTTTGAAATAAGCTTCGGAATGTTCGAAATAATCGGGCGTAAATCCCCAGATATTCATCGATACGGGAGTATTGTCTTCGATGGTGTGCCAATCGCCGTTTGCTTCCCGGTATTTGATTACGCCGTCAATCCGTTCGATATGCGTGCGTTCGACAACGTTGGTTAGATAACCGTTGTCATCGGTCTGTGAGACGCCGCGCGCCACCGCTCCGCTCTCCGACAGGGTGTTCTGTATGCGGAATCCGACCATCGAATATTGATTGGTCTTTCCGGCAACGCTTTGCAGAAACTCGCTCATCACTTCAAAAGAGGTTCGCCCGTAAAAATCGTCGGCGTTGATGACGCAAAACGGCTCTTTGATAACGTCTTTAGCCATCAGCACGGCGTGATTTGTTCCCCAGGGTTTTTCCCGTTCCGGATGCGGTTTGTATCCGTCCGGCAAATCGGTTATTTCCTGATAAACAATCTCTACAGGGATTTTTTTTGCGAAACGGGCGTTGACAAATTCCCGAAATGCTTCATCAAAACTGTGACGAATAACAAATACAATTTTGCCGAAACCGGCCTGTATAGCATCGTAAACGGAATATTCCATTATTGTTTCGCCGGAAGGACCAACTCCGTCCATTTGTTTTAGTCCCCCATATCTGCTGCCTAAACCCGCAGCAAGCACAAAAAGTGTCGGTTTCATCCTAAAATTATTATTAATAATACAATCAAATCGTTCTATAATTAGCAAATTTACAAATCATTATCTTAATCTAAGACACTGACATAAATCAGATAATTCGACAGCGAAGATAAGAATTTTATTTATAATCGTTGTTTTAAAAAAAAAAATCGCTAAATCTTTTTTTGAGACGCTATGAAAAATAATTCTTCCGCCCCCCGTTTTGCTTGATGTTCCATAATTCGATAATCGATTTTTTTTGCCAAAATCATAAGTCCCGTGAGCCGTAAATTTTCATCAGGTGAGCCGTAAATTTCTATCAAGAGAGAAAAAAATTTTCATCAGGTGAGCCGTAAATTTCTATCAAGAGAGAAAAAAATTTTCATCAGGTGAGCCGTAAATTTCCATCAAGAGAGAAAAAAATTTCCATCAGGTGAGCCGTAAATTTCCATCAAGAGAGAAAAAAATTTCCATCAAGAGAGAAAAAATTTTTCATCAGGTGAGCATGTTCGCATTGACGATGCGACAATTTGAATTTTTAAATCGACGCAGTCAAATACACCCTTAAAGTCCTTAAAGGACAGATATAATCGAGACACTGTAAAGTTCGTTTCCCGTTTCGCATGCATTCGGATAAATTTTTTCGATTAATTTTGCGCTTTATTTTATGAGATAATGATTTTAAAAAAGACAGTAGCGTTTTCGTTGTTTTTGTTTTTGTTTTTTTCGATATATGGACAGGATTATCGTTTCCCTTTGGACAGGCATTTGTCGATGTCTGCAAATTTCGGGGAGTTGAGAGCCAATCATTTTCATTCGGGGATAGA
>JAIRLF010000140.1 GCA_031259655.1 Prevotellaceae bacterium | reverse complement strand
TTTTCCACTCGTGTTTTAGTATTTGCGGGCAAGTCTGAGTTATAGACTTCATAATGGGACACATTCATTTCCTCAAACCATTTTTCGAGAACATATTTAAGAATATCTTCGTCTATTTTATTATTATTATTTTCGGCGCTAATTTCAAGAACAAGGACTTCGAGGTTTGTTAAATCGTTTCGTTCGGATATCAGTCCGAAGTCGCCGGTACTGATTTTATTTTTCCAGTCGGCCTGTTTTCTAAACTGTCTGATATTACTTTCCAGAAGGTATGAATACCGATTAGCATTGTTAGACACAGACTGTCTGTGATAGATATAACCATCGGTAAGGACGATTAATATATTACGATAGCTTGTATCTTTGTCTATACAATAATCTTTAACATCATTTTTAAAGAAGCGCCAGATATCGCTACCTTCCCATGTGCTTGTCCGGATGGACTGTTGATAAATTTCCTTGAGATTGCGGGCAAAGAGATCTGTTATTGTGTCATACACATTTTTGCGTCTTTTATTATCCAATCCGGAACAGTCGATATTCAATATGTTTGCAATAGTGTTAATTGCGGGATTAGACGGAGGGGGGCTAAAGAATATTCTTATTTTACCTTTGGCTTTCCACGCCGTCAGCCTCTCCATATTTTTCTTAAAATATTCCGTAACTATCTTTACAACTTCGATATCGCGCTCGTAATGTTCGGGGACAGCGTGATGTTTTGCAGGATTTATCCGGTCCGACAAGTCCAGCAATATTGAGATATTTAACTGTTTTTCCTGAGGTTTACTCGGAGCAAATCGGTCGCCCGATTTCGGACTGCCGCCGCCATAGGAGGCTGCAATAAATGCTATTACACTGAATATTATTATCTTTTTCATCATTCTTGGATTGAACTGGTTTGAATACTAACTAAAAAATTATCCCTGATTTCCGTACATTCATCTATCTGAATTTGTGTTTTCCCGACATTTTTCATATACGAAAGCCAGCCTGTAAAAAAGTTGTCTATGTCCTGTTTGACATCTTGAACGAAGATAATAACCCCTTTTAATTCTATCTGGAGTTTTTCTATTTCACCCATATTCTCATTCTTTTGTGTTTCGAACTGCTGTATTTTATTCCGGAGGTCTTTACATTCGTTTTCATATTCGCTTATTCGTTGCTCTTTGTTTCGGATTGTTGTACCGACCTTATCCAGTTTCTGATATTCCGTCATCACAAAATCAAAAACAAAGCCCCAAATAACATACACAACAAAGCCGGCGAAAATTATCAGCCAGAAATTTACCTGTTCGAATGCCATTGATATTGTCATATCGGGCATCACTTCAAATGAACCTTCTTTTTTGATATTGTATATCTTTTCTACTATTTCATAAGCAATGATGAAATCAAAAAGAAATGTTGTGAAAACAAGCGCCGATATTTTTAAATATTTCGATATGCCCTTCTGTTCCGAAAATTTATGAATCAAAAAGCCCAAACCCAAAAATACGGCTGGAATAGTCAGGATTAAAAGCAATTCCGTAAAACCATCGACTAATGCTTTGCTTATTGCCTGCGCATCAAAAATAGAATTTACGACATTTGTATCGTCCGCTGTGAAATTTTTGAAAAAAGCCGAATAGGCGGCTGAACTGTAAAAGATAAAAAGATATGCAGTCAGTAACGTAATTATTATTGTTCCTATCCAAAAACTCGCTTTTGCAAATGTATCGCCTGTTATTGTTTGCGGATTCTCTTTTATCTGCGAAATCTCTACGGACAGTTTTTTTATCTCTTTTTCCCGTGTTTCCAAATCCTCTTTTGCCGATTTGATTTGATTCTCAGCATTAGCGTTTTTTGTTTCCAAATCGGTTATCTTTTGTTGGATAGGAATTTTCCGTCGAGACTGTTCTACTTTGTCTGCCGCAATTTTTTGACGAATTTCGATACAAGTCGCCTGCAAACACGGATGAAGAGCATTGGGCGATGCGTCAACTTTCCCTGCTTGTGTATGACCCCATTGCTGGTACGTGCGATGGATATCCAATATTATTGGATGCTGATTGTTTGATGGAGTATGCTTTGTTTCTCCCGGCAAAAACAGATTCTTTAACGATTGCATAACTATGAGGTTTTTATGATTGTTAATACTTCTTTAATGGATTTGCCTTCGTGTGCCTGCTCCAATAGAAATGTGGCTATCGCTTCCGCATTTTCTTCGGCGAAGCCCAATCGGATACTCGCATTTTGCAATGTCACTATTTCTCTTTCATCGAGTACGCCGTCAGCCCATGCAATACGTGCCAGATTGTACAGATATTCGATGCGTTCGTCGTTGTTTAGCTCCTCTGATGAAGCAAAACTGTTCGGTGAAAACAACACCTTTTGTATTTCTGCCTCCGATACGCCACGTTCTTTACCTATCTGGTAGAGAATTTCCAATTCTTTGGGATGAACTTCAGTATCTGATAATATCATCTGATACAGTTCTAAAAATAATCGTTTACTCTTTTCGTCCATTTTAATTTACTTATCTTATTTTATTATTTATTATCTTATTTTTTTTCCCAGATAAAGTCATTTGGCATTAAAAATGTCAAAATGTCTTGCTCTTCGTTTGTGCCATTTGACACTTTTCCAGACATTTGAGAAAAAATGCGCCGACAATTTTTTTCAATTTATCAAACTGCAATATAGCGGGCGGCAGCAACGTCGGAACATTCAATACGTCACCGTATTTCATAGGAATGACTTTTTCTTTAGGATTTTTGCCATATCGATTGTCGCCATGATCACCTTCTGCAATAAAAAAAAGCAACAACCAAAAAACACTAATTCGTAAACCAATTGGTGAAATCGCATCATGGCTTAAGATCGTACAGATTAAGATCGCACAGATTAAGATTATCCAATCATTTGCACTGAGGTCATGTATCCCTCTAACTGTTACACCTAAACGGGGAATAAGTGCTGCTAATAAATACAGAAAAATAAAAACGACAACACTAATTATAGCAATTATTGGAGACCAAATTATAGTAATTATTGGAGACCAAAAGATTAATATCCAGCAACCACTTGCACCGGAGTCGTGTATCCGCCTGATTGCTACAGCTAAACTTGGGATGAATGATGCTAATAAATATAGACAAGTAATAACAAAAATATTCCCAAACAATACAATATCGAGAACATTTGTCACAATGTAACAAATCAAATTAAACAAGTAGAACATCCAAAACTCTTTTCTCCTTGCTCTTCCGTTGAAATCAGCGTACTGTTTTAAACATTTTAAATACCATTTCATAAAATTATTTCTATTAAAAATTTTCCCTACTTTATTATTTTACTTGCCGGGTCGTACACCGTGTACATGCCGGGTCGTACACCGTGTACATGCCGGGTCGTACACCGTGTACATGCCGGGTCGTACACCGTGTACTTGCCGGATCGTACACGTCGTACATATTTTCAATTACATGCAAGCACATAATCAAAAATATAAGTACGCGGTTCCTTCAAAATAGCGCTGTGAGAGAACTGAGTAGTGATACTCAGTTTGTAGTCGCCTGCCGGCAAATCCGCCGGAACGATAAATGTCACGCTCGACGGGTCGTTGATAAGCACCGAAGTTTTCGGAATATCCGTTA
>JAIRLF010000075.1 GCA_031259655.1 Prevotellaceae bacterium | reverse complement strand
ATGAAAAATATTTTATTAGTAGGCGGCGCCGGTTATGTTGGTTCCGTATTGAGTTCTTATTTTCTCAAAAAAGGATACAAAATCACTGTCTTGGATAATTTTGTATATAATAATCAGTTTGCCATTACTCCTTATGCAGGAGATCCGGATTATAAATTTATCTCCGGCGATATGGGTGATATTGATGCGCTGAAAAAAACCTTAAAAGAAGGCATAACCGACGTAATTTTGATGGCCGGACTGGTTGGCGATCCTGTAACAAAGAAATATCCCGAACAGTCGAAAATCATTAATGAACAGAATGTTCAAAGATGTATGGATTTTTTTGAAAATAAAGGAATAGAAAAATTAATATTCATTTCAACATGTTCCAATTACGGATTAATAAAAGAAAACGAATTGGCAGATGAAAACTTTGAACTCAATCCGCTGTCATTGTATGCAAAGGCAAAGGTCGCCAATGAATTGTATCTGATGAATAAAAAAGATCAGACCGATTATACGGGTGTTGTATTACGGTTTGCTACTGCGTTCGGATTGTCCCCAAGAATGAGATTTGATTTATCTGTCAGCGAGTTTGTCAGAGATTTGTTTTTCGAAAAAGAATTACTGGTTTATGACGAAGATACATGGCGTCCTTATTGTCATGTGCGCGATTTTGCGCGGCTGTTGGAAATCGTAATTAGCGCCGATAATTCTGTTGTGAATTTTGATGTTTTCAACGCAGGAGGCGATGTGAATAATTTTACTAAGAAAATGATAGTAAATGAAATATTAAGACATATTCCCACAGGAAAAGTGAAGTATGGAGAAAACGGCAGCGATCCGAGAAATTACCGGGTTTCATTCCGTAAAGTAAGGGAGAAATTAGGATTTGAACCGAAATTCACGGTACAGCAAGGTATAGAAGAATTAATTACAGCCTTGCAGACAGGTTTATACGGAGATTCGCCGGAGAACAGAAATAAATACGGCAATTACGTAATCAATTATTAAAACTATGTATGTTTATACGGAGATAATTCGTTTCATTCGCGAGTTATATGGCGAGCCGGAAGCTTTCATCCCTTTACATGCGCCTGTGTTTGCGGGAAAAGAGAAAGAGTATCTGAATGAATGTATTGATTCGACCTTTGTGTCGAGCGTAGGGAAATTTGTCGACAAATTCGAAGACATGCTTACCGAACATACTAAATCCGCTAAAAGCGTTGTTTGCGTAAATGGTACGAACGCATTACATTTAGCCTTACTGCTGGTCGGCGTTGAACGTAATGACGAAGTGTTGACACAGTCATTGACTTTTATAGCTACTGCCAACGCTATCAGTTACACCGGAGCGCATCCTGTTTTCATTGACGTAGACAAAGAGACTATGGGACTGTCTCCCGAAAAAATGAAAATATGGCTGAAAGAAAATACTTTCGTAAAAGGAAACGAATGTTTCAATAAAAGAACCGGACGAAGAATTAAAGCATGCGTACCCATGCATACGTTCGGTCATCCGGTGAAAATCGAAGATATAGCGGAAATTTGCAATAAATACCATATCGAATTAGTTGAAGACGCCGCCGAAAGTATCGGAAGTTTTTATAAAGGAAAACATACCGGAACTTTCGGAAAGGTTGGAGTATTGAGTTTTAACGGAAATAAAACGATTACTGCCGGCGGTGGAGGCATGTTGCTTTTTCAGGATGAAAAATTGGGCGCGTATGCCAAACACCTCACAACGCAAGCCAAAACGCCGCATCGCTGGGAATTTGTGCACGACCATATCGGATACAATTACCGGATGCCAAATATCAATGCCGCTTTAGGATGCGCCCAAATGGAAAATTTAGATAAGATTCTATCCGATAAACGGGAAACGGCAATGAAATATAAAGCCTTTTTTGACGTTGTAGAGGATATTGACTTTTTTGACGAACCGGATAATTGCCGGTCTAATTTTTGGCTCAACACCATTATTCTGAAAGACAAAGAAGCGCGTGACGAATTTTTGCAACGCAGCAACAACAACAACGTAATGACGCGCCCCGTCTGGACGTTGATGAACAAACTCCCCATGTTTGCCGATTGTCAGACGGATGATTTAACCAGCTCGAAATGGTTTGAAGAACGGGTAGTGAATTTACCGAGTAGCGTGAGAAAATAACTGTTCGAAAACAACAAAGGAACAGGGAATTAACAGATTGAGAGCATCGTATCAACATGCCGATTGCAAATCCATTTTATCACACTTAAATTTAATTGCAGACGATAAGGTAACCAATGCGGCAGTTCTGCTTTTCGGTAAAAATCCACAGAAATTCATGATTACTTCTTCTGTAAAATGTTGTCAATTTTATGGAAATAAGATAGAAAAGCCTATACCTTCGTACCATATTTACGACGGTGATGTGTTTCAATTAATTGACCAGGCAGTAAGTTTTGTCATGTCGCGCATCAACGCAAAAGTCGGCGATAGGGATAAAAGCGTTTTGGCCGACGTTGAACCGGAACTTCCATTACAAGTTGTTACGGAAGCAATCGTAAATGCTGTTTGCCACAGAGATTATACAAGCAATGCGAGCGTTCAAGTCATGCTTTTCAAAAATCGGCTCGAAATATGGAATCCGGGGCAATTGCCGTTTGGACTGACTACCGAGATGCTGAAAACGCAGCATACCTCGTTACCTGCAAATCCTCTTTTAGCTCGTCCGATGTATCTTTATGGTTCTATCGAACAAGTGGGTACAGGCACGGAAATGATAGTAGAAAAATGTTTGGAAATCGGATTACCTGTCCCTGACTTTGAGCAAAGCGAAATCTTTAAACTCACTTTATGGCGAAATGTGGAAGAAGAAAAAAACACTGAAAACATAAAGAAAAGTAGGGAGAAAAGTAGGGAGAAAAGTAGGGAGAAAAGTAGGGAGAAAAGTAGGGAGAAAATCATTAATTTAATGAAAAATAATGCGTTCATAACGCAAAATAAAATAGTCGAGATAACAGGTTTATCCATAAAAAGTGTGGAAAAAAATATAAGTATTCTCAAAAAAGAAGGGCTTATCAAGCGAGAAGGTCCGGACAAAGGTGGCTATTGGCAAGTTATAATTACGTAAATAGAACCCTTTCGGGCTTCAGGACAAGTTTGCGACAATAATGTTTTGTGTAAGTTATAATATTGACGTATCTCTGCAAAAATTTTCCGGTAAAACCTCATTTTCAAATTTATATAGATGAAACAAAACAGTAAAAATGAATTTTTCAAATAAAATAATTTTGGGTACCGTTCAGCTTGGGCTTGATTATGGCATCAATAATCAATCAGGAAAAATTGACCCGCAAGCAGCGGAAAAAATACTGCAACTCGCATGGGAATCGGGGATTAGCATGCTGGATACTTCGCATGGATATGGTGAAAGCGAAATAATTATCGGGCAAATAGCAAAGAAACGGAATTTTAACTTTAAGGTTATATCTAAATATCCACAAAATACCGGAAATGTAAAAGAAATATTCGAAGATTCTTTAATCCGTCTGCAAGCTACTCACTTGTATGGTTATTTGGTTCATCATTTCAGTGCGATCAAACAAAATCCTGCACTTTGGGATGATTTTATGGCGTTAAAAAAGAACGGGAAAGTGGAAAAAACGGGATTCTCTCTCTACGCGCCCGTCGAATTAGACTACTTGTTTGATAAGGATATTTTATTT
>JAIRLF010000062.1 GCA_031259655.1 Prevotellaceae bacterium | reverse complement strand
GTGTCCCATTATGAAGTCTATAACTCAGACTTGCCCGCAAATACTAAAACACGAGTGGAAAATTTTTTTAATAGATGAAGACGATAATGTACCCCAATTTTCGGACAGCAAGTAAAGACAAAAAAAGTATAAATTTTGCGGGATGAAAATTAAGCGAAAATTACAACGACTTTATTAAGACGATAGAAGCCATAAAAGAACAGTCAAGTTTGTGTTGTTGTGTGAGTTGTCGAGGAGATGCAATATATGCGTCTACTCGTAGATTATGGTGTTGTTGTGGGTTGTCGAGGGCGGGCAAGGCATGCCTTGCCCTAAAGACGTTCCGCCCGCCAATCGTCCGAATCGTCCGCCAATTGTCCGAAATTGTCATCGTAGGGCGCTTCGGGATGCCCTTTCAGCCTTTTCGTTGCGCGCAAAATTACGTCGCGCTAAGTACTACTTATTCGCGTAAGCCACTCTTAGTTCTTAACTATTAGTTCTTAACTTATTAGACCGTCCAAGTAGAGCCGCTTCGCAGCAAATCGTCGACGTTCAGGCACGAAGGGTGTTGTCGGCTGCGTTCTATTTGGTCGCGAACATTGTCGTCGTATGTCGAATCCTTCACCGCCCTTATCACTCCCAGAGCCACCGGAAAATCGGGGAATTTCATGTTCACCAGCATCATGTGTATTCCGGGGTTCGGATTTTCCATATTGTGGACAAGTATATCTTTTTCGGTGATACCGTTTTCGCCTATTTTCACCGATTTCAGCCTCAGGTTTTCATAATCTATCATCAGACCCTTATCCCTGTTTTTGCCGTATATCATCGGTTCGCCGTGACGCAAAACAATCGTGCGTTCTTCTCTGGCGTCCTTGTCGGCGTACTCCTTATGCGTACCGTCGTTGAAAATCACGCAGTTTTGCAGCACCGTCGTGACAGAAGTCCCGTCGTGTTTTGCCGAAGCGACAAGACATTCGACCGTCAATTTGACGTCGACATCGAGTGTGCGGGCAAAGAATGTCCCGCGAGCGCCCAGAACGATTTCTCCGGGGACAAAAGGATGTTCTACCGTCCCGAAAGGCGAAGTTTTCGTTACTGTTCCGAGTCGCGATGTTGGAGAATACTGTCCTTTGGTCAAACCGTATATCTGATTGTCGAACAGTATTATGTTCAGGTCGATATTCCGTCTTACCGCGTGGATAAAATGATTTCCGCCGATAGCCAGAGCGTCTCCGTCGCCCGTAATCTGCCAGACGCTGAGCGCCGGATTTGCAACTTTGATTCCGGTTGCAATAGCCGCCGCTCTTCCGTGAATACCGTGGAATCCGTAAGTGTTAACATAATACGGGAAACGCGAAGAACAGCCTATACCCGAAACGAATGTAAACCGTTCTTTTTTATACTTCAATATGTCGGCTACTTCGGGCAAAGCTTTTTGAACGGCAACCAAAATAGCATGGTCTCCACAACCCGGGCACCATTTCACCTCCTGGTCGCTTTTAAAATCCTGTGATGCGTACATAACTGTGTTTTATATTTACTTGTTTATTAAGCTGTTTAATTTGTTTGTAAGTTCAATCACCGTGAAAGGCAAGCCCTGCACTTTGTTGTATTGCTCGAACGTTATATGTGGATATTTCGTTCTCAGAAAGTTTGCAAACTGTCCCATGTTGAGTTCACAGACTACGATTGTTTTGAATCTTTCGAAAATCGCTCCCGTATTTTTCGGTAAGGGATTGATGTAATTGAAATGCGCCAGGCTTACGTTTTTCCCTTCTGCGCGCAACTTGGCGACGGCGGTGTAGAGATGTCCGAACGTTCCTCCCCATCCTACTGCGAGCAAATCGCCTTCGTCGTCTCCGATGATTTCCTGTTCGGGGATAAAATCGGCGACTTTCGCGACTTTTGCAGCTCTCATATCGACCATAAGCTGGTGATTTTGCGGGTCGATAGAAGGAGAGCCTTTGAGGGAATCTTTCTCCAGCCCTCCGATACGGTGTTCCAGACCGGGCGTTCCGGGAATCGCCCAAAATCGCGCCAGACGCTCATCGTCTCTTGCGTATGGCATATAACCGGCAGAGCTTTCGGAAACTATCGGCGGTTTGATGTCGGGGAAATCGGCGACCGAAGGAATCAGCCAAGGCTCCGAACCGTTTGCGATGAAACCGTCGGACAGTAAAATGACCGGCGTCATGTGTTCCAGAGCCAGCTTGGCTGCCCAAAACGCTTTTTCGAAGCAGTCGGCAGGCGATTGCGCCGACATGACTATCAAGGGGCATTCGCCGTTACGTCCCCACAGAGCCTGCGACAAGTCCGACTGCTCTGTTTTTGTAGGCAACCCGGTCGAAGGTCCTCCACGCTGCACATCGACAATCACAACAGGCAGTTCTGCCATGACAGCCAGTCCCAAAGCCTCCGATTTCAGCGACAGACCCGGACCCGAAGTGGTTGTCACGGCAAGATTTCCGGCAAAGGCAGCTCCTATGGCTGTGCAGATACCGGCGATTTCGTCTTCTACTTGCAGGGTTTTCACGCCCAAGTCTTTTCGTATCGCAAGTTCTTCCAAAATTCCGGTTGCAGGAGTAATAGGATACGAGCCGCAGAACAGGGTCAATCCCGATTTCTCGGCGGCGGCAATCAATCCCCATGCAGTAGCCTGATTCCCGTGTATGTTACGGTAAACGCCCTTTTTCGGATTCGATATTTTTATCTTGTACGTATTGGGAATAGCCTGTATGTTTGCCGCATAATTGTATCCGCCTCGCAGTACAAGTTTGTTTGGTTCGATGAATTGTGGCTTTTTCCGGAATTTGTTTTCAAAATACTTTTCGGCGTATGTCAGTGGCTGGTTGAACAGATAGAAACATATTCCAAGTGCAAACATGTTCTTACTGCGTAATTTGGACTTATTGTCCAGTTCCGAATCGACAAGACATTCTTTTGTGAGCGTAGTTATCGGAGCATAGATTATCAGCCTGTCGCTCAAGTGCAGTTCTTCGAAGATATCTGCGCTTGTGATTCCCGCTTTTTCGATGTTCTTGCCTGTGAAAAGGTCGGCGTCGACAATTATTGTTGATGCGGGTTTTGCCCATCGCGCGTTGGCTTTCAACGCGGCGGGGTTCATTGCGATAAGTATATCGCAGTAATCTCCCGGAGTTTTGATTTCACCGCTCCCGATATGCACCTGAAAACCCGAAACACCGGCAAGACTCCCTTGCGGAGCGCGAATTTCGGCGGGGAAATCCGGAAAAGTGGAGACGCCATTGCCTAAAAAAGCGGCAGTATCGGCGAAAAGTGTTCCGGTTAATTGCATCCCATCACCGGAATCACCTGAAAAACGAATCACTACATCGTCCGTTTCGACAAATTGTTTTTCCATAAAACAATGAATTTATTAATAAAAAAACTTCAACTGTGTTGAAAACCTGTTTCAAAAAACGAGGACAAAAGTAACACTTTTTTATTAATTATGATTTTGCAGAAAATTATGAGGAGATGTTGCATGTAATGTCTCCACTTTCGACGACGTCCTTAACAATACACATAACGACTGCATAATCTGCGTGAAATGATGAAAACGCCATTGTAAAATATACGTATTCCCAAAAGGTATATATTTAGTTTTTAGTTTTTAACTTTAGTAAATTCTCTTGGCGAGAGCCCTGTGATTTGTTTGAAAGAGCGGTAGAACGAAGTCCGGCTTCGAAACCCCACCATTCCGTACAGTTCGTCGATGTACAGATTTTGA
>JAIRLF010000056.1 GCA_031259655.1 Prevotellaceae bacterium | reverse complement strand
TCCGAGGTCGGAAACGACCTCCACGCCGCCGATGCTCAACGAGCTTGTTTCGTCGGCAAAGGCGGTCGCCGGGAACATGGCGAGGGCAAATGCCGTGCATATCAGGGCGAGGAGTGATGAAAATGTTCTGCGCGTCCTGCGCGAAGTTCGGGTAGAGACGCAATATTTTGCGTCTGAATGACGACGATGGCGACGCGGTGATAGACGCGGTGGAGACGCAATATATTGCGTCTCTACGACGGACAATGCTGTGGTCGTCGATGGCGTCGATTTGTTGAGAATCGCGCCTTTACATAATGCCGTAAAAGATTTTATAAGAGATTTCATACTGTAATATAATTTCGTTTAATTCTGCCGGCGTGCCGACGGGATGCGATATTTTCCTTTATATATTTATTGCCATTCATCATCATATTCTCAAAAATTATGTCCGTAAAGGACGGTTAATAATAATATTTACTTAATTGCTTTCATTTTAATGCTTTAAGAGATAATTTTGTTTTTCGCCGAAAAGAGCCGCCGCTGCGTACGTGTGCAGCCGCCGCTGCACACGTATATAATCCTGGCTGCACACGTATATAATCCTGGCCGCACACGTATATAATTTTGGCCACACACGTGTGAAAATTTGGCTGCGCACGTGTGAAATTTTGGCGGCATGCGGAACTAACAAAACAGGCGAAATTTCCGGCGCTAAATCCGAACGTCGGCAGACTGTCTCGGACAAGTCCGAAAACGCTGCTGCGTTTTTTGTGCGGGTATCCAATTTTCTTTTCCATAAAAAAATCATAAAAATATTATTTTGCCTCAAAAATAGAATTAATATGTGCGCAAAATGTCCCAAATTATACTTTGAAACAAACTTTTTTTTGATAGCGCTGAAATAGAGGCGTATAATAAAAGTATAAAAATCGCGTTTTGAGGGTTTGGTCACAAATTTTATGTCCGAGTCGGGGGAATTTTAGTCGTTGTCGGAGGTGAAAATCGCAGAGAAATTGTTTTTTTTACGCAAAGTTCGACGATGCCCTTGACGACCACAGCATTGTCCGGTGTAGAGGACGCCGTGGAGACGCAATATATTGCGTCTCTACAAATCGACGCCATCGACGACGCCCTTGACGACCACAGCATTGTCCGGTGTAGAGACGCAAAATATTGCATCTCATTGCATCTCATTGCATCTCATTGCATCTCATCGCGTCTCATCAACGACGTTTTCGACGACCGGACACTTTTAGTTTTTAGTTTTTAACTGTTTTAACCGAATTGTAACAATATTTTTTCAAATCCGTAACAGTTCCGCCGTACTTTTGCACAAAATTTAATGAATAGGAAAGATGAATAAGACAGTTGCAGTATTAATATTTTCATTGGGTATCATATCGGGCGTTCAGGCTCAGAAAATCAAAGGTTCGGACACCATGTTGCCCTTATCTCAAAAAGAAGCGGAAAGTTATATGAAAGCAAATTCGTCGCAAACGGTGATTGTTACGGGTGGCGGCAGTGGAGTTGGCATTTCGGCGCTGGTCGAAGGAACGACCGATATCGCCCAATCCTCGCGCAAAATCAAGTTTGACGAAAAGCAGAAGTTGCAGAAAAGCGGCAAAACAGTGAAAGAAGTAACGGCGGCATACGACGCCTTAGCCATTATCGTGCATCCCGACAACAAAGTCGCAAACCTCACGCGCGAACAGTTGGAAGGTATTTTTACCGGCAAAATCAAGAACTGGAAAGAAGTCGGGGGCGCCGATTTGCAGATAATTCCATATTCGCGGGAAACATCTTCGGGGACGTACGAGTTTTTCAAAGAGAGCGTCCTGAAAAACAAAAATTACAAGAACGGAATTATGAGTATGCCCGCCACAGGCGCTATTATCCAGTCGGTCAGCCAGACTAAGGGCGCTATCGGATACGTGGGACTTGCATATCTCAACAAAGACGTGAAAGCCGTTCGTGTCTCGTACGACGGCGGTAAAACGTTTGTAGAACCGTCGCTGACAACGGCAAAAGACGGCACATATCCCGTTGTGCGTCCGTTGTTGTACTATTACGTAACCGCTTCGGAAAGCAAGGTGAAACCGTTCATCGATTATGTTTTGTCGGACGAAGGGCAAAAAAATGTCGCGAACACCGGATTTATTACTCTGAAATAGATGAAAAAAACATTCAGACGTATTTCCGAACGCTTTGTACAGGGAATATTTACATTGAGCGGAAGCATGACAAGCATAGTGATTTTGTTGATTGTCGTATTTCTGTTTAAAGAAGGTTTGGGCTTATTTCGCAGTCCCGACATTGAAAAAGGATACGCTTTGTGCGTTCACGTTTCAAATCCCGTCGAACGACTGCATCCGAAAGAGGTCAAATCGGTTTTCGATTCCGAGACAGTCAATTGGCAGGACTTGGGAGGAAATGATGAGGAAATCACGCTCTTTCGGTTCGATGAAATCTTTTCGCTTTATTCCGACGAAGAATTGGGCGACGATTATTCGCTGTTACCTCAAAAACTGGGCGAAGTTATCGGGCAAAATCGCGGTATCATCGCGTTTCTTCCCGAAAAATATCTGCCGGCGGACGACAGTCGGGTGAAAATTTTACGCACAGAGAATATTTCGCCGGTCGATTTTTTTGCCGGTACGGAATGGATGCCGACAATCACTCCGGCTCCCCTATTCGGCTCGCTTCCTTTGATTCTGGGTACATTGTGGGTGAGTATTTTCGCTATTCTTATCGCTTTGCCGCCGGGCTTGGGCGTAGCTATTTACATGTCGGAACTTGCCGGAGAACGAACACGTAAACTGTTGAAACCGACAATCGAACTGCTTGCCGGTATTCCGTCGGTAGTGTATGGTTTTTTCGGTCTTGTAACGCTTGTGCCATTGATTCAGAATACTCTGCATCTGCCTGTCGGCGAAACGGCTCTGGCAGGCAGTCTGATATTGGCAATCATGGCTTTGCCGACTATCATTACCATTGCCGAAGACGCTATGCGTAACACTCCCAAATCGATGCGCGAAGCAAGTCTGGCGCTCGGAGCAACGCATTGGCAGACTATCTACAGAGTTGTTATTCCGTATGCAAGGTCGGGCATCAGCGCCGCAGTGGTACTGGGTGTCGGACGCGCTGTCGGCGAAACAATGGCTGTGATGATGGTTACCGGAAACGCTGCCGTGATGCCCGGCTCTCTGTTCGAATCCGTGAGGACTATTCCCGCAACTATCGCCGCAGAACTCGGCGAAGCGCCTTCGGGAGGAACTCATTACCAGTCTCTGTTCCTGCTTGGTTGTATCCTGTTTGTTATTACTATGATAATAAGTGTAACCGCCGAAATGATATCGAAAAAAACTCCTTGAGTCGAATGAGATAACACTACGGAAACTCAATCAAAATCCTGAACACCTGTCCCGGGTTTGCTTTCCATTTCTCCAGTGCATCCCGAGCTTTGTCAGGAGGGTATATGCCGCTGATTAATTCTTCTTTAGGGCATATTCCACGTTTAAGATATTCCATCACAGCGCGGAAATCTTCGGGCATAGCATTACGCGACCCGCGTATATCTAACTCTTTCTGCACAAAATACTTTGTCTCGAAAGCGATTTCCGTTTTCGCATAGCCAATGCACGCCACACGACCCGTGAATGCCACCTCGTTGACAGCCATTTGATAGGTCGAAGGAGCGCCCACAGCTTCGACAATCACGTCGGGACCCTGGTTTCCGGTTATTTCCTGCAAACGTTCGTGTACATCTTCCGTTTGGGAATTGACGGTGAAATTTGCGCCTAAGCGTTTAGCCAAAGCTAACTTGGCATCGTCGACGTCTATTGCAATCACTTTTGCGCCGCGAATCGACGAGCGGACAATAGCGCCAACTCCTATCATTCCGCAACCGACGACCGCCACGACGTCCAAATCGTTGACTTGCGCCCGGTTGACGGCATGAAAACCCACGCTCATGGGTTCGACAAGACAAAAATCTTTTGGCGAAATCGCCGAATCGGCAATGACTTTTTCCCATGGCGCGACGATATACTCGCACATCGCGCCGTCGCGCTGCACCCCCAGCGTCCGGTTGAACCGGCAGGCATTGGGACGACCGTTACGGCACGAAGAACAGTTTCCGCAAGCCGTGTACGGGTTTACAGTGCACGACATGCCCGCCTGCAAATGAGACGGCACATCGAGACCGGTGGCTGCAATCACCGCACCGATTTCGTGACCCGGTACGATGGGAAGCCGAACCATCGGGTTTTTCCCCAAGTAAGTATTAAGGTCCGAACCGCAGAAACCGACATATTTGATTTTCAGCAATACTTCGGCAGGCGACATCGAAGGAGATGGTATGTCTACAAGTTTTATTTCTCCCGCCCGTACTATTTGTACAGCCTGCATTTGTGTAATTTCCATATTAATCGATTTTATAATTATAACAACATCTTTTCATTCCGACATATTTTTGATGTAAGGCAATTCGACAGGGTTTTCGAACCGATAGAATCGCTTTGCATTTTCGCCGAGGAACAGCTTCTTTTCGTCTTCGGTCAACAGGGTGGATTTCAGAACAAAATCGTACGACATCCTGTACGTTATCGCAGTAATAGTGCGCGGATAATCGGAACCCCACATCAGTTTCCCGCTCCCGACCAGCGACGCCGCTTCTTTGATTGCCCACACTGCTCCGGTAAACGGGTAAAATTCGTCGTTAAACAGCCAGGTGATGCCGCCGGATTCTATCATCACGTTCGGATGACGGGCTAACTTAACCTGTTGCTGCCAATCGGGACGGGTAACCATTCCAAAATGCCCGATTGCAATTCTTAAGTCGGGGCATTCGGCAACGATTTCTTCCATTTCGGGAACCTGTTCGGCTCCCGGAGCCAAATCTACCGAAAACACTATGTCGTTTTTCTCCATCAAACGGAACATCCGCATCATTTCGTCGCAAGTCAGCAACACCCGCCGGTCTTTCATTATCAGACGTTCGGCGGGCAGTTTGACGGCTTTGAAACCTTGACCTATCAGCGTCTCCGCATGTTCGTAATATCCGGGCTGCCGCGCGTCCACCATTCCGCAACACAGGAAACGGTTCGGGTATCGCTGTTCGACCTCGCGAAGATAATCGTTTTGCAAGCCGTCGATATATTCCTGAGTTACAACGGCAGCCGAGACCTGCGCGTAATCCATGTTCGAGAGAAAAATCTCCGCCGTATTGCGCCCGTCGATTATAAACGGAGGCACCATTTGCCGGATTTCTCCCATAAACAGCGATTTGCCGTTTTCGAGCGTTTGTATTTTCAGCCCGTTTACTTCCGTATCCTGCCGTAACCAGAGATGCGAATGAGCGTCGATAATGGTCATCTGTCCGTCTTTCATATCTTGCAACTGTGTGATTTCAACTGTTTAACCATGTATCGCGGTAACGCGGTTCTAAAATAGCGCACACTTCGCGCAACAAATCTTCGTCGAGAGGTTCTTCAGCCCGGCGAATGTTCTGTAAAACAGCCTCCGGACGGGTTGTGCTGAACAGTGTAGTAGCAATACGCGGATTGCTTACGGAGTATTTTATAGCTAACTGTTCAATCGATTTACCTTTTGATTTACAGTGCTGCGCCGCTTTACGACACAAGTCCTGCAAGGGTTTCGGAGCGGGATGCCATTCCGGAGCTCCGCGCTCGGTGAGTAGCCCCATCGAAAACGGCGACGCGTTGATGACGCCGATTCCACGCTCTTCGAAATAGTCGAGATAATCGAGTAAAGCGTCGTCGTTCAGGCAGTAATGACAAAACGAAAGAACGCTGTCGATTGTGCCCGCTGCGACGTGCTCGATAACATATTTGAAATGCCGAAGCGTCAGATTGGTGATACCCACATGTTTTGCAATGCCTTTGTTGCGCAGTTCCACAAGCGCCGGCAGAGTTTCTTTGCAAACCTGTTCCAAATCGGCGAACTCTATGTCGTGCACATTGATTATATCGACATAATCGACATTCAGCCGTTCCAAACTTTCGTAAACGCTTTCGGTTACGCGTTTTGCCGAATAATCCCAGTGGTTTGCTCCGTCTTTTCCGTAGCGTCCCACTTTTGTCGAAAGATAGTATCTGTGTCTTTCGATAGTTTTCAACGCCTTACCAAGCACAGTTTCGCTTTTCAGATACCCGTAATAAGGCGACACATCGATGAAGTTAATGCCGTTATCCACAGCGGCATGCACGGCTTTAACCCCGTCTTCCTCCTTTAGCGAATGAAACACTCCTCCCAACGACGACGCGCCGAAACTGAGATTGGATACTTTCATTCCTGTTTTTCCTATTTCTCTATATTCCATGTATATAATGTATTGTTAATTAAATAGCGGGATGATGCCGGCATTTGCGGGAACTTTTTCGCAATATTATCCGGCGACGGTCGAAAAACTTGTGCTTTTTTCGACAACGATATCGGAGCAATATTGATGCCGCGCTTCAAATCGCAACTGATAAACAGCGATGTAACTATGCCGACAGATAGACTGTTCTTAACTTTTAGAGCTTTCATTGTCCATGTTTTTTGATGCAAAGGTAAATATTCCGCTCGAAATACAATAGTCTGAACTTTGATTTAGCTGATTTTTCTGATTAATTTGATATGAATGCCCTACGGGCAAAGTGAGGGCAAGGCATGCCTTGCCCCTACGGTGGGATGGCATAAATCGCACAACACAACAAAAAATTCCGTCCCTACATTGAATGCTATAAAGATATTCTATGAGAGACCTGGATGGGTGAAAGAAGTAAAAAATACTTTTTTGGGGAAAAGAAATTAATATTGATAAAAACCAAGTGAAAAACAAGAAATTTACAAAAAATTTTATGGGTTGGATTGAAAAAAATAGTGTTCAATGAACACTATTTATAAAGTATGCCCCCGTAGACGCTACTTTTCACCAACTTAATGGGTTTCCCGCAAAGAGTATCAGGGATTTTTACATCCTTTCGTCCGCTCCATGCTGGTGAACGATTCAGGATTTGAACCTGATATTTGCCTTTACAATTCGTCCTGAATTTCGATGCAAAGGTAATACTTTTTTTCAAATGCGGTGTTTTCGTTGCTCGTCAGACATGGCACAGATTCAATTGTTGTATTATGGGGGAGCAGATGACGCCGAAGGCGTCGAATATGAATAACCCCGAGCAAGCCGCAGGCGCAGCTCGGGGACAAGGCTAACCACTCTTTGTCAACCCTGTAAGGGTTGAACTACTACGTAGTTCAGAAGAGGAGGCGACTATACCCCGAGCTGCGCCTGCGGCTTGCTCAGGGTTATTCATATTGAAGCCCTCCGGGCTTCCGGACAATTTTGAGAAGCATTGCAAATAATATATGGAGGGCAGAAATAATAGATTCTTTAAATTACAAAGAGCGCAAAGAAAACGTCATTATAAATATCAATTTTCATTGCAGAAAACCATATTTTTCACAAAAAACCATATTCTTCATTGCAGAAAACCATATTTTCCACAAAAAACTATATTCTGCATTGCAGAAAACCATATTTCTCACAAAAAACCATATTCTGCATTGCAGAAAACCATTTAAATCACAAGAACGATATGATAAAATCATTTAAATCACAAAAATCACAAAGATCAAAGTTCAGACCTCTATATAAAAATAAATCACTAATATTGCAAAAATTATAAAACGGATATAACAATATTTTTCAAACGATTAAATAATAAAAAATGGTCGCATCAAAAGTTTATTTCACTAATCTCAGGACAACTCCATCGAGCAATTTATTGACTAAAATGGAGAAGCTTGTCATACGGGCAGGCATCGAAACGATTGATTTTAAGAATCAGTTTGTAGCAATCAAGATTCATTTCGGCGAGCCGGGGAATCTGGCTTTTATCCGTCCGAACTATGTAGCGCGCATAGCTTCGTTACTGCGTCGGTTAGGTGCAAAGCCTTTTCTCACTGACAGTAATACCCTGTATTCCGGCAATCGTTCCAACGCCGTTGACCACATCCGGAGCGCGATGGAAAACGGGTTCAATCCCATTTCGGCAAAATGCGACGTGATTATCGCCGACGGGCTGAAAGGAACGGACTATCGCGAGATACTCATTGACGGCGAATATTGCAGGTCGCCAAAAATAGGAACGGCAATTGCCGACGCCGATATTGTTATCAGCATGAACCATTTCAAAGGGCACGAACAGTCCGGTTTCGGCGGAGCGCTGAAGAATCTCGGCATGGGTAGCGCAAGCGTGGGCGGAAAACTGGAATTACATTCGGCGTCTAAACCCGTCGTAAACAGGGAATCGTGTGCAGGATGCAGGATATGTGTAAAAAACTGCGCTCACGAAGCCATACATTTGGACGGCGACAGAATTGCGTGTATAGATTACGGTAAATGTGTCGGTTGCGGGCAATGTATTGCCTTGTGCCAATATGGGGCGGCTGTAATGGGCGACGGCGAAACTTCCGAACGGCTGAACTGTAAAATCGCCGAATACGCAAAGGCTACGATTCTGAATAAGCCTAATTTCCACTTGAATTTCATCATGAACGTCTCGCCCGAATGCGACTGCTGGAATCATAACGACGCCGCTATAATCCCCGATTTGGGGATTGCGGCGTCCTTCGACCCTGTCGCTCTCGACCAGGCGTGCGCCGATTTAGTGATAAAAGCGCCGATTCTCAGCGGCAGCAAGTTATCCGAAAAATATCCGCACGACCATGCCGAGGGTAAGGACAAATTCCGCATGGTTCATCCCAATACCAACTGGCAGGCAGGTCTGGAACATGCCGAAAAAATCGGTCTGGGACGAAGACGCTATGAAATCGAA
>JAIRLF010000040.1 GCA_031259655.1 Prevotellaceae bacterium | reverse complement strand
TATCTCAAATGGAGTAATTTTTTTAATGTAATTTGTAAATATATTATATATAATATATTAAAGAACAAAGATGTCATTTTGAATGCAGTAAAAAATTGTATTTTTTTCACATTTTTCCCTTAATTTTTTCCAAAATGAACGTCTGAACTTTGATTTTTCTGATTTTTCTGATTGTCCGTTGTTTAATTGATTCGGAATTTTTCCATTTACTATTTTTCACAAACTCTATTTATTGTCAAATTTAATATCCCGCCTTAATTTGTAAAATAATACGATACAATTTGTTGTCTCTCCAATATTTTGTCTAAGCAAAAAAGGTTGCGCTTCCGGAGCTATTTTTTGTTTTAGCATATTTTTGTGTTTATCATCGGATATATCATCTAAATCCAAGTAATTACAAATTCCATAAAATTCGTTGGTTGAAAAATCATATCCACATGTATGTGCAAATGTAAATGAAAAAATATCATTTCTATCTTGTATTATATTTTTCATAAACATCATTTTATTGTCTTTTAATCGTATCAATAATGTTCTTTCTCTTTTTAATCCCGAATAAAATGGTTGTAATATATAATCTTCATTATGTAAAGGCGACCTTGTTGCAAAATATCTTTCTTCATCCTCAGTAAATTTGTATTTCGATAAGTCTTCATTAAAATATTGTCCATCAAAATCCAAATAGTATTTCATGAAAAGAACAGTATCCCTTTTTTCAAAAACTCCATAACCCATGTTGTCACAGAAATATTTGGGTTTAGCGCTGTTTTCAAAAAACGGATAAACACATAAAGGAGGCCGGCTGTCTTCAATATGGTGCAACACAGAGTGTATTACATTGAATTTGTCGTCGGTAAGTATAATTTTATCGGACATATCTTTATCTTCCTTACCGCTTACACTGCTAAATTGTGATAAAAGAAACAGGTATTTATTATCCGGCAGGCGCTTAAATGCTTCCACACGAAAAGGAAGTTTTTTCTTTTGCACAAAAACGCCATCATGAGTAAATGTAAATAATGCTATCTTAGCTCCATCCAAAATATATAAGTTGTTTTCGTCCACATCAAAATCTATAAAATGAGCTATATCTTCAGGCCCTCCGCCTTTTTTACAGGCGTCGCGAATGAATCTACCATGGTTATCAAAACATTTCAACCGGAAATTTATATCAAGTACATATATTTTATCGTTGACAACCTTAATATTGCTGACTGTCGAAAGCAAAGCGTCGTCGGAATTATCCAATTCAACATAACGAACGGAATCAATCAGCTTGCTTAATGGATACTCATCTACCACATTGGAAAGTATATCGAATGTAATTGTACTGTTTGTCTTCGCGTTTAAAATATCCTCTATCCAATATTGATTGGATATAATATGTGTACAGGAACAAATGCCTGTAATAAAACAAATAAATAATATCCTTTTGTTCATTTTTACTATTCTATTAAAAATAAAAAAGATTTGTCAATGAAACGGAACAATTTTCTTGCGTGTTTAGAGTCGTGTTTAAAGTGTAACCAATAAGAGTTATACTTCCTGTTACAATTGCTAATGATAATTTTTTATTCATATATCCATTTTTTTACTTATTTTTCGCAAAGGTATATTATTAGAATTACATGTCAATAGGAAAATGACGAAATATAAACTCAATATCAGAAAAAACTTTCTCAACTCTTTCGTAATGCTTTGATATTTTTGTTTTTCCGAAAAACAAAATATAGATTTTTTTTTTAATCCGAGTCAATTGTTTGAGAATAAACAGACCAATCTTACCCTTACAAACCGCCCGTTTATCGCAAAAAAAAAATGGCAGATAAAAAATTCCTATTTGGATTTTTATTCTTACATTTGCACTTGATTATCTCAGGATATTTATTAAAGGTTAAATAAAATGAAACGACGTTTTTTTTGATACACTGCCCGATTCGTCCTGTGAAAGCGTATATGCATTTGGGTGACTGGGGCGCAACGAATGATGAAATAACAGTTTGAATGATGAAAAAGATAAACACCTTGCTATTACTTTTAATAGCCTTCCCGCTTTTCTCACAAGTAGAAACAGTGCGGGACAACACGACGAAACAGGCTTATGTAAGAGTTGAACCCTTGAAGCCTGAGACCGAGCAGTTCGAACCATTTGTCTGGAAATCGGAAACGCCTGCCGACTGTCCGTTTACGCAGTCGAAAGCGTACAGTCGGGTAAAGTTTCTGGGCGTCAAAAGCGGATTTCGTTTTGCCGACACATGGTATCCGACCTGGGGAGACGACGATGTGCTGTATTCGCCTTATACCGACGGCGTATGTTGGCGGTTGGACGGCAGTATGGAAAGCAGTCGAAGTTACGGAGATACACCCACCACAGGTCATGCGGTGATAGAAGGCGACGAGCCTTTGAATTTAATTATTTACAGTCTGGGAATACAGCCGGCTTCGTCGAAACCCTACGGAGGACGGTATCCCTGCGGCAGTCTGATGCACAACGGCGTATGGTATTACGGGACGTACTGTCTCGGACCTTCGGGAGGTGCAAAATACGGCGATATAGTATACAACTGGCCCTGGCTGGGACCTTTTGTCGGATTCAGGACATCCACCGACAGAGGACGTTCGTGGAAAAACTGTCCGCATAAGCCCGACAAAGCTTTGTTCGGTGAAAACGGTCAGAACGGTTATCCCGTCAAAATCGGTTCTCCGCATTTCGTCGATTTCGGTAAAAACATGGAACATTCCCCCGACGGCAAAGCGTACATGGTTGCCCACGGAGCCGACATCAACGACCCCAAACCCCGTTTCTGGAACGCAAGCTGGATTACAGGCGACAACGTATACCTGCTACGGGTTACGCCCTCGGTCGAAAACATCAACGACGCCTCGAAATGGGAGTTCTACGCCGGAAAGGACGCTGCCGGAAACGCCCTGTGGACAAACGACTTTTCGCAAATCAAGCCACTGCTGGAATGGAACAACAACATGGGTTGCGTGACCGTCACCTACAATGCTGCGCTAAAGAAATATCTGATGTGCGTTACCGATGGCGGAATGACCCGTGACAAAATGAATTCCTACATTCTGGAATCCGATTCGCTTACCGGCGAATGGAAACTCGTCACTTACCTGAAAGATTTCGGCGAACAGGCTTATTTTCTCAATATCCCGTCGAAATACATCAGTCGAGATGGGGAAACAATGTGGTTATGGTATTCTGCCAACTTCTCAGTAGACGTGAATGGGGCAAAGATAAACGTTAATCCTCCGGGCAGTCACTACGGATTGGTAATGCAGAAAATACAGATTAATAAATAAAACAAGACAATAATGAACACCGAAATTTTAACAAAGATTTCCGAGCAGACGGAACTCGGAAAAGTGAACAAAGTCATCGCCAAAGG